>NZ_BAAGGY010000002.1:0-212261 GCF_054658635.1 Agathobaculum sp. TL06 | reverse complement strand
GCTCAAGAGATGGGTAAAAAGCACTTGCATCTACTTGTAAGCCCTGAGATTCAATTGTTCTAAAACTATCTCTATTTTTACATATAAATTGCTCTATTTCTAAGTATTCTTTCTTGTAATAGTCACTGTCAAATCTTAATGTTATAGTATCACAAACTGCAGATAGTTTTATTTCACTACATTCCAGCCCATCCATCAAAGCCTTGTACTTGGCTTCATTGAAAGGTTCAACGGATGGGCTTATCGAAAAAAACTTAAGCCTTCCTTCTTAGCAAATTCAATGAAGGCTTCCGCTATACCGTTTTGAGTCAACCCCTCATGGTTATATAGATCATGATCAACGATTAAGTGTCCATGTTGATCAAGTACATTTTCGCCAGTAACAAAATCTTTTACATAAATCTTATCGCCAGAATTGTCCTTGCTCGGTTTCTGCATGGTGGCAAAAAAGATAGGGTAATCTTCCTTTTTAGGGCACAAGACATCATCCCACTTCTGCACAAACAGAACTGAGGTTTTAGTTCCGGTATGAGGCTTGAATACATTGCCATGTAGCCCAACAACAGCAAGAATACGGCAGCGTTCAGCAATAAACTCACGAATGCATTTGTCGCTGGCATTGTTGAATCGCCCCTGTGGTAAAACGATAGCCATACGGCCACCCGGTTTCAAAAAGTTCAGATTGCGTTCAATAAACAGCACATCACGCCCAACTTTGTTCTGCCACTTGCCAGCACTGTTTTTGCCAAGTTCATAATGAGAAATGATGGTGTTTTCTTTAATGTCACCAGCAAACGGGGGATTAGCCATCACGAGATCGAACTGAAACTGGCTATAATCCTTCACTCCGGCGGGCTGCAGTTTTTTTAGTTTCTTGAAACCTTCGTTATAGGTATCAATCCACTCTTCCTGCTTAGTGGTTTCGCCCCAACGGGAATAGTCCAGTGTGTTCAGATGAAGCACATTGGTTTGCCCGTCTCCTGCAATCAGATTGAGAGTACGAGCAACACGAACGGTTTTTTCATCAAAATCTATTGCAAACACATTGTCTCTAACGAAATTGGTTTCTTCAGGGATTCGTTCTGCCGCAGTAAATCCATCGCCTTCAGGAAGGCCTTTTTCTCTACGGATGTCTTTCCAGACCTTAAAAATGCTATGAACCGTAAAGCCGGAGCTGCCACAAGCGGTATCGATAATCTTGTCCTTTGTTGTAGGATTCATCATTTTTACGCACATATCAATAACATATCGAGGCGTAAAATACTGGCCTTTTTCACCCTTCTGAGCCTTGCTCATCAAATATTCAAAGGCATCATCTACAACATCAAGATTGTTGTTAAATAGCTTTATATCCTGTAAAGAAGCAACACAGACTGCCAGGTGAGATGGGGAAAGCAGAATTTTACTTTCATCCGTAAAAATGCCTTCCCATTTCTTTTTGGCATCATCGAACAGCCCCTGTATCTTTTCTTTCAACTCAAAATCAGTGTCTCCGGTATTGCGGAACTGCAAATAGGCAGTAGGGTCATTGGCACAGATCAACTCATCATATAGCTTGGCAAAAATAAGTTTGAAGATTTCTTCAAAGGAGTCCACGCCCGCACTCGCCAGAACTTCATCTTCCATCTCCTTAATTAGGGCGCGGAGAGATTTTTTCTGAGTGCTGATTTTGTCTTTCCGCTTCAGATCTTCATAGGTAAACTTTTCATTAATGATGTCTGAAAGTTTCTGCGTTGCCTTAGGAATGTCGCTGATTTCCTCAAAGAAATTGGGATCTTTTCGGTTGTAACAAGAAATCTGTTCACCATTCGTCCAAACCCCGATAGGCGCACCAGTAGCATTGCAGTAAGACTTCAGCTGCTCTTTGCCATCAGTGAGTTTTGGCTTTTTCAGCTCCACAATGATATACGGAACCATCGGGCGATCCTTATCCATAATCGCAATATCAGCCCGCTTCACTTCACGGCCAAAGTGAATCGGGATTTCCAGCTGAATCCGACTAGTCATATATCCGTATTCGTTCATGAGTTTATGAATATAGAGTTGACGAACAGCTTCTTCGGGAGTAAGTTTAATTGCCTTATCACGGATTGCACAAGTGATATAAGGAACCTCTACACCACGGACAGACTTCATGAAAATACGAGACTCTACTGCGGATTTGTCCTCCACAGAAAAAAGGGTGTCGTCGTATGTAGTATTTTTAAAAAGTTCGTTTAATGTCATTTTTATTTCCTCCTGATGCGGTACCCGCACAAATAAGTTGCTCGATTTGTGTAACTTGTTCTTCCGAGGGGTCTACTGCGATTAGTTGTCTTATCAGGCCCCACAGTTTGGGCTTTCTACTGAGTTCTGCGTTTATGTCTGGTGGTGGCGTTCCTTTTGCGCTTGCGAAAAGGGCCAACATTTTTTCGCGTAGTTCAGGAGGCGGCTGAAGCTTCTCTAATAATTTTAGAAACACTTCCTCAGAGGGAAAAATCACGCCGCTCTCAATCGAGCTGAGAGATGCATTGGTGATATCAACAGCCAGCGCCAGTTGCCTTTGCGAAAGATGCGGTTGCTTCTTTTCTCTTGATTGCTTGATCCACTTGCCGAGTTTCTTCTTATCGGCAGCTGATACAGCCATTGATATTCCTCCCTTCATAGTGTTAGCTGTTAATTAACAGCTAACACTATAATAACACATCTGAATTTTAATCGTCAAGACGATTTGCCCTCAATTATCGAGTAGATGAATCTCAATTTGTAAAACTTTAAAGAGCCGGACTTCGTTAAAGAAGTCCGGCTCTGACTCTATGCATAAATTATTCTGTCATGACCTCAATCATCATTTTGGCCCCCAGCTTAAAGCTACTCTGGAATAGTAGGCATTCTGCCATAGTCTGATGTTCATGTACTGCATCCGTGTACCGGGAGAACAATTCCTTCTGCTCATCTGTCATGGTAGCGAGAAGTTTTTCCTCGTTCCTGGTAATCAACCGGAGTACTTCTTTGTATTCCTTGCAGGCGATTGTATCGTATTCTGTCGGCTCAATATTACCGTACCAGAATTCTTCTAAAATCCTCATACAGCATCCTCCTCGTAGATCAGCTCCCGGAGGATGATTTCCTCTGCACGGCTGCGGATGCTGTTCATAGCGCTGACCCATGACATCTCATCTTGGGTTTTCAGTTCCTCTGTGATTCCCTCGGCTTCTTTCAGCTGGCCAATGATACACTCCAGCTGGTTCTGCGCCTGTTCATTCAGATCTGCCAGATATGTCCAGAGTCTTCCACTCAAAATCAGGTCATTATACAGTGTTGGATAGTACTGCTCCAAATAGTCTTTTTGCATCCGTCCCCAAATTCCAATAGGCCGGGTTTCTTCCGGCAATTCCAAGTCGGGGATGTAGTAGTCGCCAACCAATGTATAATACAGGCCATTGTGTTCATCGTAAATATGTTTTTTGAGTTTTTCCATGTTGTTGATCTCCTCATTCTGGTGTGATAGTTAGCAAGCCTGACTCTCCAGAAATATTGGTAAATCGTTGGTAAAACTGAGGTTGAAACACAGGAAGTGCTTGATTTACAAGCGCTTTTCATGTCCGGCAAATCCTGCCGTGGCACACAAAAAGTATTCTTACCATCTATTCAAAACTCCTTGAAAGTACTGTGTTTTCTTGATTTTCGGGCATTTTCCTCTATTGTAGGGTCTTAGGGTTCATGCCGCTTTTCGCCAGGTTGGAACAATAGGTGTGTCGGCACACATGGGGTGTCACCTTGGGCATTTGCACTTTGTAAATGCTATTATATTCTAGCAAATATGCTGGAAATACTTTTCCCAATGGAGCGCCACCATCGGCATACCATTCTTATCTAAATAGAGGAAGCCACATTTCCCGTCGAGCATTGGCTCACTTTGAGGCTTCGGCCTATTTTGGATAATGTGCTGGAAGCACTCATAAACATCTTCCGTCATGGGAATTTCTCTTGTGCCGCAAGTCGTTTTGGTATCTTCAATCACATATTCCATATTGCGCTTACGCTGCAACTGGTGATCGACAATGAGCTTACGATTTTTCAAATCGACATCTGCCAGTGTCAAACCGACAAATTCAGAAATCCGAAGCCCTGTCTTAAATAAAATATAGATACCATCATAATACCTGCAAAAATGCTTATCTTCTTTTACAAATTGCAGGAACGCCCGTTCTTGTTTTCTTGTAATAGCCTCTCTTGTCACGCTGTCGTTCACAACAACAGTGGCAAGCTGAAATTCAAACGGATTTTTGCGAATCAAATCACCGTCAACCGCCATCTGAAACGCTGGCCTGACAACCCCTCTTACAGAATGAATTGCGCTATATCCACGGCCATCTTTTTGCAGCTTAATCAGCCAGCATTTGGCGTCGGATAATTTCACCCTGTCAATTCTCCTTTTCCCAAATTCCTCTTTTTTTGATAATGTTGAGAACAAAGTTGTAATTGGCCTCTGTGTTATGCCGCACCCCTGTTTTCTGCAAAAGGTATTTTTGAACCAGCTCAATAACCGTCATTTCACCGCCACGGGAAACAATCTGATCGTCAATATCCATTAAGATCATTCGCTCCTTTTCCCGCAAGGAAATGTCATCCCGTTTTCCTGTCGGTGTCTCATCGGTTTTTTCTAATTTCCAGCTATAAACAAATTGCTGCTTGCCGGTTGCGTCAATGTATTTGAAAGCGTACCGTCCATCTTTGCGTTGGCTCTCTCCATTGCGAAGAATGCGATTTTTGCTATCGCGTCTTTTTCCGTTCATTTCGATGCTCCTTTCGTATCGCACAAAAAGAGCCTCAACAATGATATAGTGTTAGTATATCATAGTCGAAGCTCATTTTCTACATCAAGCAGCACCCGCAACAGAAATATGCCAATATGAATGTTCGGTGATGCTACTCACCCATAGTTCCCCCACAACCGCAAAACCATAATGCGGTCATTTCTTCTAAGCAATCCTCAAATCGCCTCCGTTTAATAAGGATTTTTACCCCGTTCTGAATAACAAAACCAGAGTTGATATTATCAGCGACAATCTGCCGCAGCTTCTTTTCTCCAATGTTAAAATACTCCGATGCTTCATCAATGGTAAGGCAAAACTTATCTTTTACCTGTACCCGTGTTTCGCCGCCCATTCTGATTTTCCTCCCTTTCATCGTATAATTAAAAATGAAAGAGGCAGTACGGACGACTGTTGGCGCAGCTCCACGGGAATTTCACCCTCGCGTGGTTCTCACGCGGCCCTACCTATTGCCTGCGACGCTTTTAACGCTCGGACTTGGAAACCCCGGAAAAAACGGAGTTTCGTTTAGCTATAAGGGAGTATCATTATCGCAATACTTCTGTTTAAGAGCTGCCTTGCCCTCGGCCCGGTGGTTCTCGCTCTCTCATTAGGATATATGAGGTCATGGCGCACCACGCCGACGCGGAAATTGCAGAATGTGTCCGCTGCCCTATGATGCGCCGACGTTATCTTGCGGGCATATTTGTCAAGGAGCTGTGATGCCACAGACCTTTTGCTGGCGGGGAAAGGGTAAGCCGCCGCATCCAGCCGGGCGATTATCGTTAAACTTTAACGATGGCTTGGATCAATCTGATCTCGAAACATCGCTTCATGTACTCGTCCACACACAAATGAGGGTAGCCATCCTCGTCATAGAGCGTCCGGGTACACAGACAATTCATGTAATTGTCATAGTACTGAAGCAGCCGTTCTACGGCCTGGGGATCGCCTGCACAGGCGGACACATACACTGAAAGGGGCAAAGGCTCTTTGCCTTTATAGGCAGATTCTTTCATCCGCGTCAACCTCCTTCCGGCATGAGCGCCATCAATTTCACACGCAGCTCTTTCAGTGTCTTTGTCCTGTGGAGCTGGACGGCGCTGCGGGACATACCTGTGAGGCTGGCGATCTCGCCGTCTGCCATATCCAGTACGCAGTACAGGATCAAAATGCTTTGTTCCTGTTGCGGCAGGTTGGCAAAAACGTCGGCCACAAGCTCGTTGTCGATATGTAAATCGTACCCATGAGAGCTAAACACAAAGCTGTCGCTGGGATAGCGGTCTACGGTGCAGAGCTTGTCCAACTCATGCTGCGGCAGATCACTGAACATCGTTTCACGATCTCTTTGACGCTTCATATTCCGCAGATAAGCCCGTGCCTCGTTCTTCAACACTTTTTTTGCAAAAGGCATCGAACTGGCCTTGTCCATAGTCGCGGGGGATAGCTTCCATCATTCTCACCCCCTTTCTGTTGGGGGATTGGGTGGTTCTCTCCCTTTCCGCTACTACTAATCCTGCGATACCCTTTGCTGCCCGCTGACCGCCTCCTTTTTGGACTTTTTTGAAAAAGGTTCCAGAGCAAATTTGAAACCGCAGGAACCGACAAAATTCGCACGGCAGGTCGTAGACCCACCGGGCGAAATGGAAAGTAATATGAAGTTGTCTTATATAGTATAGTTCATACTGTTGGCCAGAGCTGTCCCCTGTTGGGTATAGGCTTTTTTTAATAAGCTATGCGGACATATCAGCATGGCGGCTCCCTCCGTGGCCCGCTGATCCTGTGCAGGGCAAAGTCGTTTGGGCGCGTCAAAAGGGCTGCTGGACGACGGCTTTTTTCTTTGCCGTCGTCCGGCAGCTATCTCAACATATTGTGTCTGAAAGAAGTCGTTACGCTTTAATGTTTCCTTTTTCCCTTACAAAAACTGCCCCTGTCACAGCAGCTGCAAGACTGGCTACTATATGACTAACCAGTACCGCAACCCAAATCCCGTTTAGACCAAATCCCAAATAAGATAGCAAATAGGCCAAAGGTATCCGAACCACAATATAATAGAAAATCATCAAGAACATACTTTTTGACGGATTTCCCATGCCGTTAAGCGCACCCAAATAGCAGTTTGTGACTGTGTTAAGAACATACCCGATGCTGACAATCAGAAAATATGTACCGACAATAACCGCAACATCGCTGCTTCTGACGAACAGGCCGGAAAGCTGTTTGGAAAATCCAACTACCAGAACCGAGAGGATCACAAGCATGCCACACCCATATTTCAAAGCGCATTTCAAATAGTCTTTTGCTCGATCATATCGCGCTCCACCAGCGCATTGGCCGATGATGGTGGTTAAAACCATGTTCAGAGCCATAGCCGGATAGAACAGGATGGTTTCCAGCTTTCCCGTTACCCCATAAGCCGCGATTGCCGTTATACTATATGTACTGACGAGTGCTGTAAGGGAAGTTGTGCTGATTGCTGGAATGCTTTGCTGAATTACAGAGGGAATTGCTTTTTGAATCAGCAGCAGAGCATCATTACTATTAAAAGCAGAGATTTTGAATGTAAATAACTTTTTCTTTTTCAGATAGATCAGCATAAACAGCAGGCAAATCATCTGTGAAAGCAATGTTGCAATCGCGGCACCATGAAACCCGATGAAATGAATAAAAACAGGATCAAAGACGGCGTTCAAAATAGTTGATACCAGCATTGCAACAGCCTGAAACATGGAATTGCCAAAGCTACGCAAAACCGCAGTGAAATACAAGTAGAGGTAAACTGCCAGATAGCCAAGGATATAAATTGCCAAATAGCTGTATGCCATATCATAAGTTTCGGCAGGAGTGTTTAAGGCTTTCAAAATTCCCGGAAGAAAAATTTCAAGCAAAATGGTGACAAGTAGAGAAAATGTCACTGCTACGCAGAACGATGTGGCTATCAAACTTTCGGCCTTTTTCTTATCCTTTGCACCAATGGCTTGGGAGATCAAAATAGACACACCGTTTGTTGCTCCCATTGCAACAGAAGTCAAAATTAAAATGATGGGGGTAGAATTTGTTAAAGCGGCATAGGCCGTTTTACCGAGCAGATTTCCAATCCACAGACTGTCTACAAGGTTATACATCATATTAAGGAACATGGCGGCAATCATCGGGAGCGTCATTGCCATAAGGCAGCGCTTTGTGTTACCACCTATAAAATCAATCTTCGTTGGCATAAATCGTCTATCCTTTCCACGGATAATAAATGAACAGCATTCACATAAAAACCCGAAATAAGCGCCGCTACTCGCGGCACACTATATTGAATGAAAATTATTCATTTTTTGCTTTTTGAAAATCCCCCGTCCCAAAACGGGGGATCATCTCATAGGTGAAGTGCAAATATGAGAAATTCACGAATCCGTTTGGATTTATCTTCTTGTGTAAGATCGTCTGCCAATAGAATACCAAGCTGCCCATATACGCAAAACATCGCAGCGGCCTGTAAATCATCGAACTGGAGTTCACCCTTTTGACGAGCCTGCTGTAACAGTTTCTCTACCAGCGGAACCAACTTCTCACATACTTTAAGGGAGAGCTGATCGTGAAATTTTTTGTTCTCTGCTCCGTGAAAAACAGAATAATATTTTGTGTCCTGTTTTTCCATAGTGGTAGGCATTTCTTCAATGATCTGACGCAAGGTTTTACGGTCATCTTTTTCTGCGCCTGCAAATTGCTCTACCAGCACATCGGCATATTGGTCAATCGCACTGTCAAATAAAGCCTCTTTGGACGGAAAATAGCGATAGCATAGTCCTTGTGCCACACCGATGGCTTTTGCTATATCTGTAATTGAGGTTTTTTCATAGCCGTTTTCCCCAAACAATTTGAGGGCGGTGTCTAAAATTTCCTGCTTGCGTACTTCCGGCTCTTTTGTAACTCGCATAGTTTTGAGCCTCCTTTTTTTATCATATCACCCCACGCGAAAAAATCAATGAGTGAATGTCAATCATTTTGTGCCCATAGCAATACACGCAGTATTTCCAATCTGCTCCCACGATACATTACGAAAATATTCTGAAAGCATAGAAACAATTTCTGCTTCGGAGTAAATCTTAACATCTCCCTCTTTGCTGTGACGCATATAGAAATTCATAATGATGCACCCTACAAGTGGCTGCCAGCAATCGCCCATCAGGAATGTGCCGCCGGGTTTCAATACCCGGTGTACTTCGCTTAGGACATTCCGCGGAGCAGGATAATGATGAAACGAATCATTGCAAAACACCACATCAAAAGTATTGTTCGGAAATGGGAGCGACTCACTGTCTCCCAACAATAGCTTCACTTGCTCCGGTAGCTTTGACTTTGCAACATAAAGCATTTTTTCTGACAAGTCTATTCCATATAATTCTTTGCCAACATCTTCTTGCAAAATAAGTTTCAACATCTCGCCAGTTCCGCACCCTAAATCAAGGGCAGATTGGAATGGAATGTGCGACAGCTTTTCCAACAGGACAGGATAAAGGGAACGGGCGTGCTGGCCCTTAATGTCTTTATCATAGGTAGCAGCTTGCTGGTTAAAGGCCGCTTTCGAGTATTCCTTTATAGTATTCATGGCGTTGAGCTCCTTTCCACCATCAGTATAGCACCTATTTTTGAAATGTCAATGAATAATGTTCATTCAGTAATATGAATTATAAAGTTTAATCTACCTGCATATAGCAACATTCCATCGATACACTATGAACTATACAATGTAAATAGGTGATGTTATATGGCGAAAGTTGAAGATTGCCCTGGCTTTGAAACTTTCGGTGCGGATGTGAAAGCTGCGCGGAAAGCAAAGCACCTGACACGCAAGGTGCTGGCCGAAATGGTGGGCGTTGAATGGCGCTATCTTGCCAATATTGAAAACAAAGACACACTCCCCAGTCTGCCGGTTATCATACAGCTTATCAAAGTGTGCGGACTTCCCGTGGAACGATACTTCAATCCAGAGGTCATGCGGGAGGAAAGCGCACAGCGGCAGCGTGTCGGCCACAAACTGAAGCTTTGCCCGGAGCACTATTTACCAGTCATTGAGGGCGCAATCGACGGGGCGCTGAAAATTGAACAATCAGCGAAAGAAACGGGGGATGTGTGTAAGCATCTTCCGTTTTCCGTTTAACCAGAGGGCCGCAAAGCTCTCTTATTTTTTTTGCCCTTTTTTCAGAGAAATCTCGTATTTTGCGGGCAGTTGGACGTGTTGGGAGTGTTTTAGTAGCGGAGAAGAAGAAACGTAGCAAGCATATGCTTGCTGCGTTTCTCCGTCAGCTTCGTTTCTCCACGCGGTAGTTGACGTATTTCCCGCCGGTATCGCCCAAAAACACCGTCCCATCGTAGGTTTTGCCGGTTTTCATGGAGCGCAGGCCCTTTATCTTTGCCTTTCCGTCTTTGAGCAGCACGGCGGCGATTTTCGGGGTGAACGTCTTGCCCCGTTCCTCAAAAAATCGGTCATTCTTCCACATGACAAACTGGCAGGTCCGGTTTCCGCAGTAATAGTTTTTCTTGCCCTTGTAGACGGCTTCGCCGCAGCGGGGACACTTGCCGATAACAACACGCTCGGCCTGAAACAACTTCTGCGCCTCCTCGCTGATCTGCGAATATCGGGAAATCAGGCCCCGTGTCATGTCCTAGATGCTCTGCATGAGGCCCTCTGGGTCAGCCTCGCCCTTGGCAATGGCCGTCAGCTTGGTTTCCCATTCCGCCGTGAGCTGGAGAGAAGTCAGCACATCCGGCAAGACGCACACCAGGTTGTAGTCGTCCTTGGTCGGAAGTAGCTGCTGGCCTTTGTGTTCCACAAAGCCCATCTGCACCAGCTTTTCCAGAATGGAAGCGCGGGTTGCCGTGGTTCCCAAACCTTGGCGCTCCGCGTCCTCCGGCATATCCTCGGCCCCGGCCCGTTCCATAGCCGACAGCAGCATATCTTCCGTGTAGGGCTTGGGCGGCGTGGTGAAATGCTCGGTGATGCTGGCCTTCACCGGGTCAAAGGTCTGGCCCTCGGTCAACTCTGGCAGCTCCCTTGCCAGCTCCGGTGCGTCCTCGTCGGCGTCGGTCTTGAACGACGCCTTGAAGCGGCGCTCAATCTCTTTCCAGCCGGGGGTGAGAATGGTTTTGCCTTTGGCGGCGAACTCGTTCCCGGCGCAGGTGAATGTGGCGGTGACAGACTCATACACATGGGGCGCGGCCACGGCACACAGCAACTTGCAGCACACAAGGGACAGCAGTTTGGTTTCGTCCTCGGTCAGTCGTCAAAGCCTTTCCGCACAAACTCCATCGTGGGGATCATGGCGTGGTGGTCAGCCCCCTTTTGCTGTTCAGCGCCCGGCCAAACGGCGGGGCAATGTCCAGCCCCGCCGCAAAGGGAAGCAGCGGCCACAGGCCGGACACGGTGCTTTCCGCTGTGGGCTGCATATCGTCGGTGTCGGTGCGGGGATAGGTCAGCAGCTTCTTTTCATAGAGCTGTTGGGCATAGTCAAGGGTCTGCTTGGCGGTAAATCCAAACAGGCGGTTGGCCTCTCGCTGCAAGGTGGTGAGGTCGTAAAGACGGGGCGGCTGCTCCGTCTTTTTCTCACGCTTCACCGATACACAAACGGCCTGCGCACGGCACAGGGCCGATTGATACAGGTTGTCGTAGTCGGCCCCGGTTTCAGGTGGGCAAGGCCCTCTCGGATCGCCGCGTCCTCCATGCTGGAAATCCAAAGGCGCTTGAATGGCTTTTTGCAGCCCGCCATTTGGTAGACGAAACGGAAAATCAATTCACCCTCGCGTCCGGCGTCGGTGGCGCACACAAGGCTCTCCACATCGGGGCACTTCATCAGGGAGCACAGCACGTCAAACTGTTTCTTCTTGGCGTCCGGGATGATGTACTGCCATTCCTGCGGCAAAATCGACAGGTCGTCATAGGCCAATTTCTTATAGCGGGGACCATAGGCCCCAGCGTCGGCAAGGGAAACAAGATGGCCGATACACCAGCTCACCAGATAGCCGTTGCCCTCCATGTAGCCGTCCTTTTTCTGATCCGCACCGATCACCCCCGCAATGCTGCGGGCGACGCTCGGTTTCTCTGCAATTACTAAACGCATATTTACCTCCTTTTAGATTGTAGATTGTGAAATTTGTAGTTTAGTGATAAAATTGTGATGGGGTGATGGAATGAAAATTCGTAGTGCGGTTGATGCCTATGATAGAGAACAAAAAGCATATGCCGTAGCATATTTAGACATTTTAGGAATAACCAATCGAATTAAAAGCAACAAAGAAGCGCAGTTGGATGCACTGAATACATTGCACAATTTATATACGAGTATTATTGAACTTACTGATCCACAAAAGGGCATAAAGAAATACGAAAACATTCAGTTTAAGATTTTTTCTGACAATATCATTATTGCCAAACAGCTCTCCCAAGAGGATAGAGCAAATGATGTTGTAACGCTGTTAAGCTGTGTATCTTATTTTCTTTGTTCTGCTGTTGGAGATAGTGTAGGTTGGCTTGTTCGGGGTGGCATTACGATAGGCGAATTCTATATTGATGATACGATTGTTTGGGGGCCTGCTTTATTACGAGCGTATGAACTAGAGGATAAAATTGCGATTTATCCACGGATAATTTTAGATGAAATAGTTACCAATGTCTTGTCCAGCTCTACAACAAAAAGCGATTTTGTAAGAGTGGATACGGATGGTTTTCGGTTTTTGAATTATATGGATATTTGGCATTTTTCTGGACGGTCTGTAAGTGCTGCCTTTGAGAACATGAAAGCTGAGGCCAGAAAAGCTGATGGAACATATCCAGATAAAGTGTTTCAAAAACTTCATTGGCACATGAATTATATCAATACAGAATTGGACAAAAAGAACGAAAAACAAGATAGAAGATACCGACTTGCTTTATGAGCAACAGCCCGCCTTGGTGGTGGGTTGTTGCTCATTTTTCCCTAATTATGAACAATCAGGCTTTTCCTCTGCGAGCTCCTCATCCTCCGGGGCCGGTTCGTCCTCATCGTCCTCGCCAAAATCGCACTCGTCCAGCTCGTCGCCGCCCTTGGGCTTCTTAAACTTGAAGAAGTAAAGGGCCGCGCCGCCGCCGATCAGAGCCACCACAAGGAACACTACAAGGCCGCCCATGCCGTTGCTTTTCGCTTCATCTTCCTGCGGCTGCTCGGTTTCCTCCGGCTCAGGGCCGGTACACTCGGTCATATTGGTTTTGCATACCGGGCAATTCGTGTTGACGGCTCCCGCCGCGTACTTGGTCGTACAGGTACAGGTTTCCGGGGCGGCTTTGCCGTCCTCCAACAGTGCTTGCAGGTCGGCGTCGTCCACTTGGTTGAGGAAGTGAACGGCGGTTTCCTTGTCCTCGTTGGCGCGGTCGATCAAAATATAAAAGTAGTTGCCCGCCTTGGCGGTAACGGTGATAAGCTGCTTATCTCCATAGAAATCATCCACCAGTGTTGTGTTGCCCTCCGGGGTAACAGGTACGCCCTCCGGCTCCATGCCGTCGGTGGTGGGTTCTTCGTCCTGCGGTGCCTCGGTGGTTTCCGGCAAAGGCTCCGGGTTGGGGTCAGTACCACCGGCAAAAGCGGTGGTGGAAAAGGCCGTCAGGCAAAGCACGGCGGCCAGCGTCACGGTAAACGTGCGAATAATCTTATTCTTCATCGGCATTGTCCTCCTGTTCAAAATCCGGCTGCGGGGCCGGGGCGGTCTGCAAAGCGCCGCCCCGCAGAAACGCCGCAAATTCCTCCGGCTTCATGTTCAGGCCGCGCACAAGCTGGATAATCTGCAAATTCTCCTGTTCGGTCTTTGCCGCTTCCAGCTCCCGAAGCTGCTTTTGCAGCTCCGCGATCTTGGCCTTGGTTTTCTCAATGTCTTTTTCGATACGGTCAAGTTTGTTTGCCATCGTCAAAACTCCTTTCTGGCGTCAAGGCAGACGCCCGTAATAATAGAAATGCTGCTGCCAATAACTCGAATTGAGGTTGGTGTAAGAAATAGGGGCGCCACAGTGCAACATCACGGAATTGCCCACATAAATGCCGACGTGGGAAACGCCGGGGGTGTCGTAGGTGCCGACAAAAAACACAAGGTCACCGGGCTTGGCCTGCTCCGGGGAAACAGGGGTACAGATATTGCAAAGGCCCTGTGCGCCCAGCCGTCCCACATCCCATCCGCTGTGATTGATTACCCAGCTCACAAAGCCGCTGCAATCAAAGCTGGTGCTGGGAGAGCTGCCGCCCCACACATAGGGATAGCCCACAAACTTTTCCGCCTCGGCCATCATTGCGGCAAAGGTGGCGTCCTCCAAAGCCTCCGGGGGTATCTCGTAATAGGTCGGCTCCTTGACGGTGGAAGCGTTGGGATAAGTGCCTGTGGGGAACAGGTCTGGCCGGTTGCCCAGCGTATGCATATACACCGCATACAGGCTCATTTGTTCCTCGCCCATGATGTAGACAGGCAGGTGGGACAGGTCGAAGTTTTCCAGCTTCACGTTGCAGATGTAATAGGTGTAGGGAACTTGCACGGTGTAGATGTTGCCCTCGCTGTCCGTCCGGGTTTCGGTGCGGTATCGGGTTTCGGTTTCAATGGTTTGTGTCAGGGTGTATTGCTTTTCAAAGAGCATGGCAAGATCGCCTTGCACGTCGCCCAGCGTATAGACACCCTTATGTAGCGCCGACAGGATGGAAGTCAGCACATAGGGGTCATGGCCGATCTCGTCCAGATCGAAGCGGTATTCGTCATAGCGGGGGCTTTCGTAGTTGTCAAGCTCATACTGCAAGTCGGCTTCCATGTCCGCATAGGCGGCTTCGGCCCCCAGCATATCGCTGTCCTCGGACAGATAGGACGTAGCCGCCACGCCGGTTCCGGCGTTGCCGAACATGGCCGTACAGGATTGCAGGCCGCCCATAGTCAGCATAAGCATAAGGCCTACGCCGCCGATCAGCAGCACACCTTTCCAGTGCCGCGCCGCAAAGGACGCGGCCTGTTTGCTTTTCTCGGCGGCTTTCTTGGCGGCTGCGGCGGTGGTTTTGGTGGCGCTGGCCGCGCCCTGTGCCGTCTGGCCCGCCGTCCGTACTGCCTTGGCATAGTCCCGTTTGATTTTCTGTTTCTGCCAGAACCGGGCCACCGCGTTTTTCACCGCCTGCGCCATTTCCGGGTTGTCCCGCAAGGATTTCTGGTAGATGTACTCCGCATTGGCGGCAATGGCCTTTTTCTCGGCCTTGGCTGCGGCCCGGTAGGGTTTGAGCTTATGACGCCGGCCGCTGCGGATGGCTTTTCCTGCTTGGTGCTCGGCAAGTTCTTCCCCCTTATGGCCGCCCTCGACGCCCACATTCTCATGCTCAACTTCATGGATTTTTCCATGCAAATACAGGCCCGCTTCCTCCATCGGACGGCTGGCCGGGTAGGGTTTGAGCTTGGGGGCCGGTTTCTCCACCTTGTCAAAGTGCAGCTTGGTTTTGGCCTTGCCCTTAGCCTCGTCATAGACGGTTTCCTTGGTGACGACGCGCTTTTTCGGCAGGGCGTCTTTGGTTGCGCCCCGCTTTTCCGCCTTGTGGACGTACTTGGAAAGGGCAGGATCGGCCCGTTCCTCGGCGGTGAATTGCAGGCGGGACGCGGGGCCGGTGGCCTGCGACGCCGTATTCGTGCCATTCTTGGCGGCCCGCTTCGCCTTGTTGCGCTCCCAGATGTCCCCGGCACGTTCCAGTACCTTTTCAGCGGTGCCGCCCGGCTGGGCTACGGAATAGTCCTGTTCGGCCTCCCAGCTGGAAATGTTAATGCTCTCGCCGGTGGTCTGGTTATCCAGCGTCAGGCCGTCACGGGTCATGTGCTGCGTCACCTTGTCACGGGGTTTCAATTGTTTGATGGTTAATCACCTCCTAAATTCGGGCATAAAAAAACCGCCTCGTTGGGCGGGTTAGTCTTGTGTTTAGATCATAAAATCAGTATTCCGAAGTCTTTTTCTAATAAACATACTCAGCCTCTTTGTACGTTCTTGAATTTCCTGAATTTTGTTCACACAAGAAGGAAATTCATTCAGCGATATGTTTAAATCAAGCTGATTTTTCATACTACAACTTTCTAAAATATCAGATGCAATCATGCTAATCATATGAAGTTGTTCATCGATTTCCATCCCAATATCTTTGGGGAACATTCTACCAGATTTTCTCATGATTTCATACAAGTACTGTAGTGGTAATAATTCTTCAGGAGATTTCAATAATTTGTGTTGATAGCGTACCAGTTCCAAAATCTCTTCTATTGGTGCCTGAGTATCTTTGCTGCCTTTTTTGCCGCAGGTGCAGAAGCTTCTGCTACAGAAGAAACCTCTTTTAATGCTTCCTCGATTTTAGGCCAGAAAGTATCAAATGTTGTACTCAACACATCTTCATGAAGTTTAGAATCCTCTAAATTGGAGTTGATGCTCTTAAATAATTTAAAAACATCATCTTTGGTGGCACTTGCCATTTGAAATTGAAGAATGGGACTGTTTTGAATATCAGAAGGCTTTAAATCAACAAGAAACGGGCAAACCTTTGATTGCTCGATATTTAAGTTTATATCATGATTCATGCTCAACTTCTCCTCTGCAAATTCTTCATATTGTTTTACCGCCTACAAATTCCTCTTAACTCCCTGATAAATGGGAAGTTTGTTGTCTGATAAGTTCAATATACGGATATGGTGGTTCGATTTCATACTGTATTTGAAAAGTATTAAGTTTTTCTAATATTATGTTTCTTATATCGTAGGCATCTCCAGATACAAGTAAATTTCTTTTATATATTAACGCCTTTCTTGCTTGAAGGTAATTCACTTTTTTGATTTTTGCATATGCCTTAATTTCGTCTAATGAAGGAATGGTATCATGTAAAATTAAAAAGATACTGTAAACTGTGTGATCCATAGACATAGGGCAATAAGCAGTAACCCATTCTCCAAGGTTCCCAAAACATAATTTAAATATAGTTTCTGGAAAAACGATTTCATTTCCTAAATCATCTATTATTTTTTCTGCATCTATTAAATAGTCAAATCCGTAACAAGAATCCACTGTAAATTTGCCATATGAAGGAAGTCTTACGCACCTGCACATACAGCACTTAGCTTCAATAAACATATAGCTGCTTCCCTCCTCTCACTCAATTCCGATTTATCACTTTACATTGTCCATAGAACTTTCTTCCTGCTTTAACTAAATTACATCTAAAATACCACAATTCAAGGTTTCACAAATCTTTATCAGCGTTTTCATGCTGATATGCCCACCCTTTCCCATGTTGGCAATCATATTCGTGGTAAGACCGGCGGCCAGCCGCAAGTCCTCCTTCCTCATGCCACGCTCTTTTAAGGTACGCCATAGCGGCTGATAACTGATGTGCATTTATCCTCCCGCCTTTCTCCCTACATAGGGGTTTCTGACTTTATTATAACAAAATTCTTGCGAACTCACAATATCTCTTGACACAACCGCCGGTTCCGTCTGGATTGTGCTTTTCCTTTCTTTTTCTTGATTACATCTACTTAGCCATGAACTGCTTAACACCCTGTGACTTTGCTAATGTGCGATAAAGAAGTAATAGAAGTGTAAAAAATTTTGCCGTTCCTATCCGGCACTTAGGGCTGTGTCGGATAGGTCAGGCGTTAGGCTTCCGGCAAGTCTATCTTGCCGACAAAGCTGTAATAAATCTCAATGTCCTGCCTGCGGGTGCCGTTCTCGTCATAGCTGCACTCATGCACGACGATTTTCTCAATCATTTCCCGCAAGAGGGTGGGGGTCAATTCTTCAAAAGCAAGGTGCTTTCTCACAATCCCCATGAATTTCTCGGCGTTGACGGTGGCGGCCTGCGACTTGGAAAGTTCCTCCTGCAAAGCGGCAGCCCGGTCTTTCAGTTCCCGCTGCTCCTGCTCATAGTCCGCCGACAGCTCCATGAAACGCTCGTCGCTGATTTTGCCGCTTACATTGTCCTCATACAGCCGCTTGATAATGCGGTTCACTTCGGCAATGCGTGTCTGGGCCTGTTCAAGCTGCTTCGTGGCTGCGGCGGTCTTTCTCTTGCCGCCGATTTCGTTCTGCTGGATGAGCAGCTTTACAAAGCGGCTCTCATGCCTGGCGGCGTATTCCGTCACTTGCCGGAGATTGGAAAGCACGCCCGCCGTCAAAAGGTCGGTGCGGATAAAGTGTGCCGTACAGTCACGGGTACGCTTCTTGTAGCTGCCGCAGATATAACAGTCCTGCTTGCGGTTCTTGTTCTGATACCGCTGCTGATACAGCACATGGCCGCAGTCGGCGCAGAACAGCATACCAGAGAACAGCCCCACTTCATCATAGCGGTTCGGGCGTTTTCGCTGCTTGCGTAACTCCTGCACACGCTCCCATGTTTCCGTGTCGATAATCGGCTCATGGTGATTTGGGAAGATAGCCTGCTTCTCGATGGGGTTCTCAACGCTGTGCTTGACCTTGTAAGAGGGCTTCTCCGTCTTGAAGTTTACCAGACAGCCAGTGTACTCCCGGTTTTCCAGCAGATGGACGACGGTGTTTGTCGCCCACTTGCACTCATAGCCGGGGTGGTAGCGTCGGGTGCTGCCCGTCCTGCGGTATTCCAGCGTCCCCGGCGTGGGGATTTGCTGCTCCGTCAGCATACGGGCAATCTTGGTCGGGCCATTTCCCGCAAGGCAAAGCTGGTAAATCTGCCGGACAACCGGGGCGGCTTCCTCGTCAACGATATAGTTCTCGTCCTTGTCCATGAGATAGCCATAGACTGGCTTGCTGGTTACAGGCTTGCCGCTCATGCCTTTTGCTTTCTTTACTGCCTTGATTTTCTTGCTCGTATCTCTCACCAGCCATTCGTTAAATAAGTTCCGCAGAGGGGTAAAATCATTGTCCATGCCGCCGTTTGCGCTGTCCACGTTGTCATTGACAGCGATAAAACGCACGCCCTTTTGAGGGAACAGCATTTCCGTGTAAAATCCCACCTGCAAGTAATTACGCCCCAGCCTGCTCATGTCCTTGACTATGACGGTGCCGACTTTCCCGGCTTCAATGTCTGCAAGCATGGCTTGAAATCCGGGCCGCTGGAAGTTCGCACCTGAGTAGCCGTCGTCGGTGTACCAGCGCAGATTGGTAAAGCCGTTCTGCTTGGCGTAGGCTTCCAAAATCCGTTTCTGGTTGGAAATGGAATTGCTCTCGCCTTGCAATTCGTCCTCATGGGACAATCTCGGATAAAGGGCGGTAATGAGGTTTTGGGTGGCTTGTCTTAACATAAAATCCTCCGTTTCCGACAGCCAGCCCCACTATTCCGTGGTTTCATTGTACCACGGAACAGGGGCGGCTGTACAGCGGTAAAAGTGATAAATCTGCTTCTTTACAGCTTGTCAAATCGCCTTTTTTTGTGTAGCAGCGGCTTCCGCTTCCAGTACCCTCGCCATCTTGTCGGCGGCGGTGCTGGTGGTGTCTTTCTTGAAAAAGCCGGACACGACAAGAACGGTATTCCCCATGCGGATTTCCGTCACGCAGTCGGGGCGGCGGGTGGTACGGTGGTCGTGCTGCTTGATATTCTCCATAGGCAATACTCCTTTCATTCAGCCAGCAGTTTCTTCATGGTTTCCATTTTCCGCTTTGCGGTTTCCTGCCGGAAGTTGACGCCAGTAAAGCGTATCGGGACGCACATGGACAGCAGTCGGTCATAAATCCGGGAATGGGCCGTGTCTGTCGGCTTTTTCAACTCGTCCAGCGGGCGGTTGGTGGTGGCGATCAGCGGCTTGTTGCTGCGGTATCGGGTATCAATCACATGGAATACCTGTTCCAGTCCATAGTCGGTGCCACGCTCCATGCCGAAGTCGTCAATGATAAGCAGCGGATAGCGGCAAAGGCGGGAAATATACTCATTCCGGCCTGTAAAGCCGGGAGAGAGGTCGCCCAGGATAACGGCGAAGTTCGTCATATATACGGGGACTTCTTTCTCCATGAGGGCGTTTGCGATACAGCCCGCAAGGTAGCTTTTCCCGTTGCCGACGTTCCCCCAGAACAGGCAGCCGATGTTTTCGGCCTGCATTTCTTCCCAATGCTCCGCATACCGCCGGGCAATCCCGGTCTGCGGGTTTCTGCCGTTGTCGTTCTCGAATGTCCATTGCTGCATGGCTGAGTCGGCAAAAGCCCTCTGTTTCAGATTTTCCACGGCTTCCACATGGCGGCGGTGTTCCTCGGCGGCCTGCCGCTGCTCACGGGCGGCTCTCTGGCAGTCGCACTCTGCCGGGTGGCGGTCACGGCCAAACAGCTCCTTACCCTCCGGGAAGTAGGCTTCTTTCGGCGTATGGCACTTTCCGCAGTAAAGCAGTCCGTCCTCGCCGATATAGTCCTCCATCTCCGGGGCGGCGGTTGTCATGTTCTCCAAAATATCTTTGATTTCACTTGTCATAAGCTTTCTCCCTCCATACAGGTATAGTCGGGGATGCCCTGTTTTACGGCTCCCTTTTTGTCATTGGCCGCCCATCTGTGCAAGGCGGCGGCATAATTCTGGTAGGCTTTCCCGCTGGCGGCAAGGTAATGGCTCATTTCCTCAATCAGCCGTTCCAGCCTGTCCGGGTATTCTGCCTGTAACTCGTCATATTCGTCCTTTGACAGAAAAATATTCTCATATCGGCCATAAGCTGTGGGCGGCTCCCCACTCGCTCTCATTGTTTGGTTCTCTATTAAGTTGTTTATATTAGTTTTGTTAGGGGTCGGTTTTCCGACCATCATAGGGTCGGTTTTCCGACCGTCATAAGGTCGCTTTTCCGACTGTATGAGGGTCGCTTTTCCGGCCATCAGTTGGTCGGAAAACCGTACCACTGGGACAGGCGGCACTTTCACATAAAGCCGATTGGGTGCGGAGAAGCCCCGCCGTTCCCGTTCTAAAAGCCCGGCTGCGTCCAGTTCTTTCAAGGCTCCCTTGATGGCGGTACAACCCTTGTCCAGCATTTCCGCTATCTCCGCAACGGGGTAGACAATGAATATCCTGCCCTCGCCGTCCTGCCAGCCGTTCTTCTGTGACAGGGTGGAGCGGTCTAATAAAAGCGCATACAGCAGCTTGGCGGTCTGTGAAATCTCCATTTTCAGCAGGAAACGGGGGTATGGAAGATAGGCGGGCAGCGTGGTGTCTGCCCTGATATAATCAGCGATAGTATCACCTCCCTCTGTGTTGTGTCGTTTTTGGGCTTTGTCACGCATTAGGACGGCATTTCCGGGGGGAAAGGATAAATGTATCGCATACCCTTTGACACCCACGAAAAAAGCCTTGATTTATGCGGGTTTGAAAGGCTCTAAAGCGTGACATTTCTGCCTTTGTTTCCGCTTTCTCTCGGCGGCTTTGCGTTTCTTCATGCACCCGGCGCAGCCGGGGCAGTATTTCCCCCGGTTGGATTTGGGGACAAAGGCCGCCCCGCAGACCGCGCAGCGTTTCCGGCTCCCCCGGTACAAGAGGGCTGCGGCCAGCTCCCCGTCAAGGGGCAGGACAGCCACACGGAACCAGCGGCACATGAGGGAATAGGAAATGCTCTGGACGCACACGCAAGGCTCCCCGTCGTCTAACAGCAGGCAGTTCCCCTCGTCGTAGTTACAGCACTCATGCACAAGGCGGCGGGCTGCCTGGTGCTGGCGGTAGTCCATGCGGGACGGCTTATCGTTCATGGCTCTGCTCCTTTCTGCGGTGCGGCTCTTCCCGGCGCAAAATCTGGTCGATGTTCCGCTTGACGGTCTGCAACTCCCTGAACCGCTGCTTCTGTTCGTGATAGGTGTTGTACAGGCCGTCTTTCTCGGAGATAAGCTGCTCGATCTCGGCCTGCAACGCTTTTCGGCCGGGCAGCTTGGTAAGCCCCTGTGCCTTGAAATACCGGGCGGCGGCTTCGGCTATGATAAAATCGCTCTCGTTTGCCTGGCGGTATGCGGCGCGGGCTTTCTCGGATTTCTGCGCTTTCAGCCCCTCGCGGATGGGCTTGGTCTTGGCATAGGCAAGTACCTGTTGCCGCAACTCCCTTTTCCCTTGCAGCTTCGTTTCCAGTGCTTTCAGTTCGCCGCTGGTCTGGCGCATTTCCTGATAGGCGGTAGCAACGGCGGCTTCAAGCTGTTCCGGGGAAGAAAAGCCGTACTGTTGGTAGATGGTCAGGGTCTTGGCGGCCTGTTTCAGATTGTGTATCTTCGCCCATCGTTCATAGCCTTTGCCCTTGCCCTCGGCCATCTTCTGCTCAATGTCCACAAGCCGCTGCACACTGTCCTGTCTGGGGTCGATTTTCCCTGTCTTTTCGCCCTGTAAGCGGCCTTTCCCGGCGTGTAGGTATTCGGGTATGGCTGCGGTCTGTTCGGCGGCTCTGGCGGCTTGGTGCTGCGGGGTGTAGCGAACCGTTACGCCCCTCTGGGCGTTCTGCTCCAAAACGGCAAGGACGGCGGTGCGGTCAAAGTCGCCGCCCAGCTTCCGGGCGGTGATAGGCTTCGTCCTGTCTGGCGTGAGGTAGGACAGCCGCCCCCGGCTCTCCTTGACGGTCACACCCTCCCGCAACAGCAGAGAGGAAAACTCGTCAAAGCTGGCAGCGGTGGCAAGGGCTTTCCGTAGGGTCTGCCGCAGCTTCTCCTTGTTCGTTTCAAACTTGGTCTGCCGGGGCGTGATACCGCCTGCAATCATGGGGGCGTTCTGCTTGTCCAGTGCGGCCTGTCCCTTTTTCTGCGCCCAATATTCCCGGTCTGTGACACGGTTCTTGCTGCCGTTCAAGAGGTCGATTTGGTAAAGTCCTTCCCGGTGGCACATCTCCATGACCTCGGACTTGAAGTAGCGTAGGGCTGCGTCGGTGCAGCGGTGCTTGCACCCGGCTTTCGTGTCCGCTGGCCTGTCCATGTAGGGCAGGAACGGCACTTCCTCTATCCGCAGGCTGTTAATGACGATATGCACATGGATGTTGCCGCTGTGGTTATGCCCGTCCGGGTGGGTGCAGACAAGGGCCTGATGGCCGGGGAAATGCTCTTTACAGAATTGCTCCCCCAACGCCTGCGCCCGGTCTACGGTCAGGCCGTTGTCCGGCCCGTCCCGTGGGTCAAAGCTGATGATATAGTGGTGGCTTTTCACATCCTCCCGCCGCTGATTTTTCTCATAGCGGAGATTGGAGCGCATACACGCAACGGCAAAATCCTCGCCGCCGCAGTTCAGCGTGGACAAGCGATAATCCTCACGGGGGATAAGCCTGCCGTTTTCATCAAGGACGGGCTTCATAGTAAATTCGTCATGCTCAAAGAGCAGGTATTGTTCGGCGGCTCCGTAGTCGGCGTTCTTAGAGCCTAAATGCTTGAGTGTTGCCAACGGCGTCACCTACTTTCTTTAGGACTTCATACTTGAGGGCGGCAAGGTCGGCGGCCGCTTCCCGCAATTCCTTTGCCATAGCCGGGTAGGGGCTATGCCACTCGTTGAGGGTGCGGGCAATCTGGTTGAGATTGCCGCCAATCCTGCCGTACTCGGCTGTGAGCTTCCCGACAGCGGAGAGCAGCTCGTCATTGACTGACGACACATGGAGTACGGGGCGTATGGTAGTGCGCCGGATGGCCTGCCGGAGAAATTCGGACTGACTGATACCATAGGGCGCAAGCCGTTCTGTGAAGTCGGCGTATTCTTCATCGGTCAGCCGGGTTTTCACAACATGGCTGCGGTGGGGGGTGTTGTATCGCTTCGGCATGGGCTGTAAACCTCCTTTCACTTATCACAAAAAATGGGCTGGTCTGTTAGCTATTTTCGGGGCATTTCCTGTCTGCCGGACAGAAATATTTTTGCGGCGTAAGCCGCATAGCAGGGTTTGGGGAAGGCACTCCCCAACAAGTTTCCCGCGAGGGGCAAAACCGCAGAATTGCGGATTTTGGCACCGTGGTAGAAACTTGCTCTAAGTAAGCCGTAGATTTCCCCTTGCACTTACTACTCGTATAGCTGCCGCCTGTTTTGGCCGGATTTCTGCAAAAATCTTACGGCGTGGGGCGATTTTTACCCGCAGTTCTTTCTTTCCGCTAAAGATACATTTCAAAGGCCGCCAGCTACCCGCTTGCCGGGAATTTTCTCAAATTTTCCTTTGCCTTAGAAATACAGAAAATGCAGATTTGGCTACCGCCGCAGAAAATTTTTTGTTTCCGGCTTCACCTACCTACTACGGATGACTTTGCGATTTTGCCAAACGGATAAAGAAAAAAGCAGCAAATCTTTTTCAGACTTACTGCTTTCGCTGGCCGCCGATGGGCGGTGGATATTCAGTTTTGAAAGTTCAGGTCAGGTTGGCCCGATGATGGATAGCACAATAAATTCCTGTTTTCCCTTTAAGGCATTGTGCATTTTTTCTATTTCTCTTGATGATTATTTTTTTCATAATCAATCAATGTACCTATAACAATTCCAATCAACATTCCGATACCTGCACAAATAGAAATAGCAAAAAGATTTTGCAAAAACGCCCATGCCAACACACCTATGCAACCACCGACAATAAATCCTGTTAATAAGCCAATAGTTAAGTATTTATTACTTTTCATATTGCTATATCTCCCCTAAAAGTATATTTGTCGTTGGTTCTATTATACTATGACCTGCTTCCTTTAGGAATAGATGAATTGTAAACTGGCTGGAGTGAAACCGCTAATGACAGCCAGTGTTTGTTCTTTGTTTATCGGTCAAAGCGAAATTTGAACAGGGCGGCAATGAGCTGTTGCTTTATATGTTCCTCAACTTCGGCGTTGACTTTCCCGTGTACTTTGGAACAGTAGCGGATATATCCGGCATAGTGGGAAAGAATGGTGTCGATTGCGTCCGGGTCGCCCTCATGGGCTTTGACGATTGTTTCATAGGGGAGAAGTTTACTCATAGTCATTTCCCTCCATGAGCCGCCTTAACCGCTGCAAGGCAAGCCGGATATGCCGCCCCGCTGTGCTGCGTGTCCGGCCAATATGTACGCCGATCACTCGCTGCGGCTGGCGCAGGAAATAGTAACGAAAAATTTCTTCCTGCGTCTGCT
The DNA here is from genome assembly GCF_054658635.1 of Agathobaculum sp. TL06. Classification (NCBI taxonomy): domain Bacteria; kingdom Bacillati; phylum Bacillota; class Clostridia; order Eubacteriales; family Butyricicoccaceae; genus Agathobaculum; species Agathobaculum sp. TL06. The sequence goes on along the minus strand of NZ_BAAGGY010000002.1, from coordinate 187,434 downwards.
CCGGCAAAAGGGCAAGGGCGGCGGCAAGCTCCGCATGATACAGAACGGCGGTCTGGCCGCAGGCGGTAAAAAGATATTCTTCAAGCTACTCCGGCTCGGCAAGCTGGACAAACTTTTCACTCATCAGATAATCAAGGGAAACTTCCCGTTCCCACCTCCGGCGCAGCTTCAAGATTTTATCTATGGCTGCGTGACGAATGACTACCTTGCAAAAGGCATTGAATGTGTACTGGATATGCACCTTGTAGGCTTCATCTTCGGTCATGGAAATTCCCCCTCTCTGAATAATAGTGCGGGGCGGCAGTACTCCTTGCTGTCGCCCCTTGATTGCCTACCAGCAAAGACGGGCGGGGCTGTCAACGACGGCGCGAAGCGGCGTTCATTTTATCGTTGACTGGCTCGGCTGGGTTTGCTATTTACCCGACAAACTTGAATTTATTTTAAGCTATCACGTTTTACCTTCTTAAGCCTTACTATCATTACCATAGGAATTTCTTTGTTGGTTTTGAAACATTCTTCATAAAATCCATCAATGACAAATCCAGCTCTAAAACAAAGGTTAAAAATATCTTGTATGGAACGATGATAATAAATCTGCTCTTTCGGTTGCCCTTCAATCGCTATATCATAGTAACTGTGCGGTGTCATATATTTTTCAGTCAACGTGACAAAACAAGGGTGTTGCGTTGCAAAGACAAAAATTCCGCTTTCCTGCAACAGTTCATAAACAGCCATAAGAAGTGGTTCAATGTCCGTAATATCCATAATTGCCATATTAGAAACTGCTTTCGTAAAGGCTCGATTTCTTTTTAATTCTAATATACTTTTTCTATCGGTCGCATCCGCCACACAAAATTCAATTTGTTTTGCATATTGTGATTGCCGTCTTTTAGCCAATTCTATCATTTTTTTGCTGTAATCAAAAGCGACAACCGAAGCACCTCTTTGTGCAAGATACGAAGAATAATTTCCATTGCCACACGCAATATCCAAAATGTAATCCGCAGGATTAGGAGATAGAAGTTCCGTTACTTTGGGGCGCACTACCTCTCTGTGAAATTCATTAGATTCGTCACCCATTGCATTATCCCAAAATTGTGCGTTCTCCTCCCAGATTTTTTTACTTTCCTCTGTTCCCATGTTCTCTCCCACTCCCAAAATTTGCTTTTTTGCTTCCATTAAATCTTCCTTACTATATTCCATTGTTACCCTCCATAACTTCTGATTGTTGTCGTCTTGACTATTATGTATCTTTTCTTTCCAAAATGGTATAGGCTTTTATTTTTGTAATGCTGCAAAACTTTTCTTCTGTAAGGTATTCAAAGGATATTTCCCTTTGCCGCCGCTTGCATTAAGCCGCCGCTATTGGAAAGCCAAAAGCAGCGGCTTTTTTTACTCGGTATTACCGAAAAGTATAGAAAGCAGGATATGTCATCATTTGTCATTTCTTCTCAATGTAATAACTGCATGGCATATCAAGCCAAATACAAGAGAAAAACAGCCACCGCCAAATAGTGATGCTCCCCACCCTGCACCTGACATTGTCATAAAACCGCCAACAAAGAAAATACCAATGCCAAGAAATATACCAACACCATAAAAAAGTCCAATTGCCATATCGTACTTATTAAATTGTCGTTTCTCCTTTTTTTCATATGTTTCCATCTTTGTTATTACCTCCTTCGCAAAATCGTCCATGTTGACTCCAAAAAGAAAGCAAATTTTTTTCAACATATTTAAATCGGGTTCATTAACATCTCTCTCCCAATTCGATAGTGCCTGCCGGGTAACATTCAATTCCCCGGCTAGTTCTTCCTGTGTCATTCCCAATTGTGTTCGCAGATGACGTATTTGCTTTCCTGTTGTAATATTCGTCTGTTCCTGGTTCAAAATAGTTTCTCCTCTCTGATACTGATTTTATCAATGATATTTCGCAATAGCCAGCAATGAACGCTTGCATTGCGCAAGACGTTACATTATCTTCTGAAACATATAGCGCACCTTGTCCAGGCGGCTGTTTGGACGGCGGGGCTGGATGACTGGCTTGCCGACAGCGGCCTGATACCCTTTCAGTTCTGTAAGGCATACGCTCTGCCCGTTGGTGTAAAAGGCCAGATCAGTACGGTATGCCTGTATACAGCGGGCGGGAATCTCGCCAGTAAAGACAACTTCATCCTTTTTTACCTGGACCGTTTCGATGGTGGCACAGTATTTCGGTGCATCATGATAAGCCCTGGAAAGATATTCCCGGGGCGCATAGAGGGTGAAGGAGAGATAAGGTTCCAGCAGTTGCGTCCCTGATTCCTTCAATGCCTGTTCCAATACAATCGGGGCCAATGAGCGGAAGTCCGCCGGCGTGCTGACCGGACTGTAATAAAGCCCGTATTCAAAGCAAATCTTACAGTCCGTTACGTTCCAGCCGAACAAGCCCTGCTCCAGCCCGTAACGGATACCATCCCTGACAGCGTTTTGAAAACTCTGGTTCAAGTATCCCAGCGAAACCCGGCTCTCGTATTGTACACCGGAGCCAAGCGGGAGTGGTGTAACAGACAGTCCGATGGATGCCCAAAACGGGTTGGGCGGCACCTCGATATGGATGGTGTGGCTGGCTGCTTTGAGCGGCCGCTCCATATAAATGACGGTGGGTTCCTTTACCACTGTTTCAAGCTTGTATTTTTCCGACAGCAAAGCGGAAACAACCTCCAACTGCACCCGGCCCAAAAAAGAAAGAATGATCTCATGGGTGATGGAATCCACCTCGCAGCGCAAAAGCGGGTCAGTATCCGCAAGTTGCGTAAGAGCGTCCAGCAGCCGTTCTCTTTGCGCTGCCGTTTTCGGCGCAATCGACGTCCGCAGCATGGGGAGGGGGTCCTCACGCCACCTTTTACGAGGGAGCCGGGTTGGGTCCCCTAATACATCGTTTAACCTCACGCTGTCGCTGGGAAGGATAACAATTTCACCCGGATAAGCGGTGTCTGTCCGAACAATTTCCCCTTTGGATGGAATACGCATCTCTGTGATTTTCAGCTTTTCTCTCCCGGCCAGGGCCACCGTATCCCGCAGGCGCAGCGTTCCGCTGTATAGCCGTAGATAGACACGCCGCTGGCCGCAATCTGTATACTCCACCTTGAAAACGCTGCCGCATAGGGCGGCGCTCCCCTGTTCCCCAATCGGTTGGAACAGCCCTGTCACCGCATCCATCAACGGTTGAATGCCAAGGCCCTTTTTGGCGCTGCCATAATAGACCGGGAACAGGGAGGCGTCTTGAACCCGCCGCTGTTCCTCCCGCACAAGTTTTTCCCGGCTGATTGGTTCTCCTGCGATATACTTTTCCAATAATTTATCGTTATTTTCGATGACCGCATCCCATGCTTCTATGTCGGTATTTTCCTCCAGGACTATTTCCGGGGACAGCGACACCGTCTGCTTGATGATAATATCGGCGGAGAGCTTATCCCGAACAGACTGAACCACGCTCTGCAAATCAACGCCAGCCTGGTCGATCTTGTTGATAAAGATAACGGTGGGAATGTTCATTTTCCGCAGGGCATGGAACAGAATACGGGTCTGGGCCTGCACGCCATCTTTAGCGGAGATCACCAAGATGGCCCCATCTAAAACAGCCAAAGAGCGGTACACCTCCGCCAAAAAATCCATGTGGCCGGGCGTATCCACAATGTTGACTTTACATCTGTGCCACTGGAAGGAAGTGACTGCCGCTTGAATGGTAATCCCACGCTGCCGCTCCAAAAACATGGTGTCCGTCCTCGTTGTCCCTTTTTCGACGCTCCCCGGTTCTGAAATGGCTCCGCTGGCATATAGCAGGCTCTCCGTCAAGGTCGTCTTTCCAGCGTCTACATGGGCAAGAATTCCAATATTGATTATTTTCATGTGATTGTCCTCCCTTTACTGCCCCGAAGGGCATAAAAATCCCCAGCAGTAAAATACTTTTACCACTGGGGATGATAATTTGCGGACATACACATATACAGCATACACCTGTTTGTGAGTGCTGTTTTTGGGGATATGTCAAAATTGATAAGGCAAAAGTATTCTTAAATTGGGTACAAAAAACTAAGCCCCTACAAAAGGGACTATCATAATCCTTTGTTCCCACTATTTGATTATAGTTTTATTTAAGAATACCTTGCCGCATATTTTTTACTCCTTTTCTGGAATTGAATTATTATATCACATCAGTTTTAGGAAAACAAGTATCTAAAAGAAATTTTTCTTCCCCTTATATGTAACAATCATACCGGCTTCCTAACGTTCAGAATGGTTTCTACTGTCTGCTGCGGTGTTTGGTTGGAATTGTCCAGCCAAAAGCCGATCCGTGGTGTTGTCTGCATTTTACTAAATACAAATTCAATGTATACAGAAAGAAATATATAAGGAGTGGGAGGGATTCCGCCGTAGTCGGCATTGTAGGAAAATCCAAAAGTTTAGATTTTCTCAAAATGCTTATCTTTTGGTCTTTGGTTCGGAATAGTGTAGTGCTGGCGGTCTATCTATTGTTTTCGGTTGCTTGCTTCTTTACCGTACATGAGCATTCAGTTTGCGCTTGTATCGTTGTATTCAGTTCTGACCTCCTCTTATTCATAATCAATTATCCCTCTAACTTCTAATTTTTCACTGGCTTTATTATACTCTATTTCATTGCATAAGTATAGCTGTATGCGGCGTTATCTGCCAAAATCATATTTGAAGATTGCGGTCAATAGCATTTCTGTAATGTAGTCCTCTGTGTCCCGGTCTACCCGCCCATCAACAAGAGAGTAATAACAGATAAGTCCTCGGTAATGCTGTAAAACAGTGTTGACTGCCTCCGGATCGCCGCTGGTGGCTTTTATGATTGTTTCGTAGGGGAGAAGTCTGCTATTCCTCATGCGTCATTCCCTCCATTTCCTCGTAAAGCCGCCGTATGGACTTGCGGATATGGTAGCCGGTCGCGCTGCGGCTATGCCCGTACAGCTTGCCGATTTTTTCCTGCGAAAGACGGCGGTAAAAGGACAGGTAAAGCATTTCCTATTCCTCTACCGGCAGACGGGAGAGGGCTTGTACCAGTAGCCCATTGTTTAAGATAACCGTATCGCCGCAAAGGTTCAGTATGTATTCCTCGTCCGGCTCCGGGGCTTAAAACATTTATCGTTCGTGCCTAAAGGGTGGTATTTTTCTTCTGTGAGGTATTCAAGGGATATTTCTCTTTTGTATTTGCGGCTCCTTGTTCTGACGGCAGTACACATAGCGTTGCGGATAACGACTTTACAAAAAGCGTGGAACGTGTACTCGATATGTTCTTTGTATTCTTCCGTACAGGATATGGAAATTCCCCCTTTCCTCAAAGGCTTGTGCATGGTTGACGGGCTGCATTTATGATAAACAGGGTGCAGTTCATACGCGCCGTTCATCTTGACCGTTGACTGGCTCGGCTGGCTTTGCCACTTAAAGATTGCTGTAATTTTGGCTGGACTATGATATAATCAGAGCAAGACAAAAGCGTATTTGTGAGGCGATAGCATGGAAAACTTTAATGAAATTTTAAGTTCATACATAAGCCGGTTTGAATTAACAAATGGGCTTAATAAAACTGCCATTCCCTATATTTCTATCTTGTTCTGCAATCGACATAATTTTCTTTTGCCGGATATGGGAAATCCCTACATTCTCCTTGTGGTAGACGGAAATATGCGGCTTTACAATGAGAACGGATTTTGCGATTATTCTCCGGGACAATATTTTATTTCTGCCATTGACAGCCCTCGGACAGCAGAAACTTTTTCTGCATTATCAGAAAATACGTTTGCCGCACTTCTGATAGAGTTCTCTTTGGACGATGTGATTTCCGTCATGCTGGATATTGACGGCGATTTGCCTGAAAAAATATTTGACGAAAACACATCTGAACCTGTATTTTCCTGTACTGATGAAAAAATTATAAATATCGTTGTGCGGCTCTTTTCCATGACTTCTTCGGAATTATCCTTTATGGGAAAACATTTGAAAAAGGAATTGATATTTGACCTTATTACCGGGCTGCATGGAAAACAGTTTATGCAAAACATTATCAATATTCAGCAGGCAAGAGATATTTATTACATCAATAGCTGGATTAAACAAAACTACAAAATTGATTTTTCAGTTGAGGATTTAGCAGAACAGGGCAATATGAGCCTGTCCAGCTTTCATCAAAAATTCAAAAGCGCCGTAGGCATGGGGCCATTACAATGTCAAAAGAAACTTCGCCTTATGGAAGCCCGCCGCCTTATGTTGGACAACTCGGCAAATGTAACGGACGCAGCTATGGAAGTCGGCTATGAAAGTGTGTCGCAATTTATCCGCGATTATCGACGTATGTTTGGCCGTTCCCCGCAAAAAGATGTTCAGGAAATAAAAGAGTGTATCGGGGCGCAAGCAAAGAAAACGTAATGCTCCGATACGGAAGAAAGGCGCAGTTTTTTGTAACTGTGCCTTTCTGTCCGTAGAGGGCAGATAACACATTTATTTCCCCATACGCAGTACAGCGCGGAAATGCGTTTTTGCTGCCATCATTTTTTCGTATGCCTCTTTTGCCCGCTCCAACGGGAATACTTCAATCATAGGGCGAACATTGGTTAAAATGCTGAATCGGACAGCAGCCTCCATTTCCTTTATGTCTGTGAAAGTACCCTTGACCGTATTGGGGCCATTCAGAAAATCCATAGCAGACCATTTGAGCGGATTATCGTCTACGGCGGCAATAATTAACTCTCCTCCAGTACCCAGCCCGCCCATAAGTGAGGAAATGACATCTGCATTAGGAGCAGTTGCAAGGATAACTTTTGCGCCTCCCAAAGCCTGCAAGGTTTCAGCGGCATTTTCCTTTTCACTGTCGATATAATGATGTGCGCCCAGTTCTCTTGCAAGCTGTTCCTTATCCTTGCCGCGGGAGATAGCCACTACCTCATATCCGGCTTTTTTCGCATACTGTATTGCAAGGTGTCCTAATCCTCCGACGCCGGATATTGCTACTAAATCGCCGGGTCTTGCGCTGCTGTTATGAAGTGCGCTGAATGTTGTTTCTCCTGCACAAAGCAGCGGGGCGGCTTCTTCGGCGGTAATTTCGTCGGGAATGGCAATCAGCCCATCCTCGTAAGCTACCATATACTCTGCATAGCCGCCGTCCGTTGTAAGTGCGGTTGTATGTCCATGCCCGCCATGCCAGCCGATTCCCACACGCTGGCCTACTTTCCACTGGCTGACTTCCTCGCCCAGCTTGTCTACAATCCCGACTACCTCATGTCCGGGAATACGGGGATATGAGGACGCCGCGCCCTCAATTACTTTGGAATCGCCATGACAGATACCGCACGCCTCAACTTTCAAAAGCACCTGTCCTTTTCCCGGCTGAGGAATAGGGATTTCCACTAATGTCATAGGCTCGCCTTTTGCTGCTACCTGTATTGCTCGCATTGTTGCCATTGTCTTTACCTCCTGTTTGGTTGTTTAATCCCATTTTACAGAAATGACCGTCAAAATACTTGCCTGTTCCTACGAAAAAATTGCTTGATTCTCTTTGTGGAATACGGAATAATGGGGTGGCGTCTATCAAACCTTTTTGTGTTATTTTGTGTCACATGAGCATTTACTCAAGATTCATATCCACTGCATGAAACAAGCGGCGATACTCCTACTTAGGAATACCGCCGCTTGCGTTTTCGTCTATTAAAATTTGTCACATCAAGGTTCTTTCTAAAATGGTGTAGTAGTGGTGTAGTAAGTGTCGTTCCTCTCCGTGAAACCATTGATTTTACCGGCTTTTTCGGGACTTTTCAAGATACTGCCATGGCACACGAATAATATTTTTGTCATGCTTTATAACTCCTGAGATCTGATTAAAGGCCTTGAACCTCTTGGTAAGAGCGGATATTACGAACTTTTTCCATAATCCAATATACGCGATGGCGCCGCGCCTGTCAAGCGGCTGCGGCCGCATACACTTTCTGCATAAGCACATGCTTAGGCTCTGCTTGCCGCAGGCGTGCGCCCGCTGGAACGCATGGTCGAGCTGGAACGCCACGCGCGGCAGATAGCCGGCATCCTCCAGCAGCGTGAACAACGGGAAGAAGATCGCCATGGGCGGCAGCATGACAGATACAACGGTCGCCAGCACGCGCCATACCCCATCGGTCAGCATGGAAACGACAAAGGGAGGGAGCCCGAGCGCGGTCAGGCCGGCCGCAATCGGCGCGGTCAGGCCCAGCAGGTGCGCGCCGAGCCATTCGCTTGGCACATTTGCGCCGAACAGGGTGATATAAAAGACCAGGGCGAGCAGGAGGAGCATGAGAGGGATTCCCAGGCGGCGGCTCATCAGGATGCGGTCGAGCTGCCGGTCGCGGGCGCAGGCAGCCTCCGGCACCTGGACGCAGGTGAGGGCGATCTCCTCCGCGCGCAGCGCGGCCGCGGCGGTTACCATGTCGTCGAATTGCTGTCCGGTCAGGCCGCCGGGCGGGTGCAGCGCGAGCGTGGCAAGCGCTTCGCCGCGTGTGCCGCCCGTCCGCTGCAGCGCGTTTTCGATCACATCCGGATAGCGGATCGCAGCGACCGGACCGGACGCTGCGTTTTCCAGCGCGCGGCATACCGCCTGTGTGAGCTGCGGCAGGCCGCGCCCGCGCCGCGCCGCGCAGGGGATGACCGGAATGCCCAGCTCGTGCTGTAGGGCTGCGGTGTTGATTCGAATGCGCTTTTTGCGCGCTTCATCCATCAGATTGAGGCAGAGCACGGCGTTCGGCATGACCTCGAGCACTTGCAGAACTAAAATCAGGTTGCGTTCCAGGCAGGTCGCGTCCGTGACAAGGATGGCTGCGTCCGCATCGCCGGAGGCGAGGAAATCGCGGGCAACGCGCTCCTCAGAGGAGCGGGCGCGCAGGGAATAAGTACCGGGCAGGTCGACCAGCGTCAGGTCTGTATCGCCGCAGCGCATCACACCGTATGCGTTTGCAACGGTTTTGCCGCTCCAGTTCCCAGTGTGCTGGCGGCTGCCGGTGAGGGCGTTGAATACCGTCGATTTGCCTACGTTCGGGTTGCCGGCCAGCGCGACTACCGGCGCTCCGGCGCGCTGCCTCAAGGGACCACCCCGACTTCGATCTGTGCGGCGTCGCTTTTCCGCAGGGCGATGACCGCGCCGCGGATCAGGTAGGCGGTGGGATCGCCCGCGGCGGCGCGCTGTATGCAGGTCACCCGCGTCCCGTCAACCAGGCCGAGATCCTGCAGGCGGCGGCGCATTCCGCCCGAGAGGTGCAGCGTGCGCACGCGTGCGCCCATCCCTTCCGGCAGGTCGGGCAGCGGGAAAAAGGTTTCATGGTTCATGCTATCATTCCCTATTTAGGATTTGGCCGCGCTTTCCGCAGGGAAAGGGCGGTTACTTCATGCTATGCGGCGGGAGGGCGGCGTGACATCCGGACACGGCAAAACCCCGCGCCGCAGCGGGGCGCAAAAAGAAAAACGCCGCGTCAGCGGCGTTTTTCGGTCGTGTCGGGGTCATTCGGCGGAGGACAGCATCAGCTTGATGCGGTTCTCCTGGTTGATTTTTGACGCGCCGGGGTCGTAATCGACCGCGACGATGTTCGCCTGCGGATACAGCTCTCGGATTTTTCGGATCATCCCCTTGCCGGCGATGTGGTTGGGCAGGCAGCCGAACGGCTGGGTGCAGACGATATTGGTCACGCCCTCGGTAATCAGCTCGACCATCTCGGCGGGCAGCAGCCAGCCCTCGCCCATTTTTACGCCCGGCCCGATGATGTCGAGCGCTTTTTTGCGCACCTCTTCAAACGGCATGGGCGGGCGGAAGTTGCCGTCCCGCTTCATCAGGCGGATGATATCCGCCTGCTTGCTGAGCAGGAACTGGTAAATCACCTTATAGGTCGCGGCGCGCGCCGCCGAGCGGCCGTACAGCTCATGGTCGATGACCGAGTTGTAGATCGAGTACATACAGAAGTCCACCAGGCCGGGGAGGACAGGCTCGCAGCCCTCGGAGAGCAGGAACGCTTCCAGCTGGTTGTTGCCGAGCGGGGAGAATTTGACATAAATCTCGCCCACGATGCCGACCATCTTCTTCTTTTGCGATTTATCCAGCTTGATCTTGCCGAAAACCTGCAGCACATACCGGTACAGGTGCTTGACCTCGCCGTAGCGGATGATGCGGTCGCTGGTAAAGCGCGAGGTGACCGCGCTCATGCAGATGTCGATCGCCTTATCGGTCGAGCCGGGGACGCATTCGTAAGGGCGGCACTGGTTGGCGACCATCATAATCAGGTCGCCGATCAGCAGCGCGTAGGCGATCTGCATGACCATGGTCTTGGTCAGCTTGAAGCCGGGGTTGACGTCCGCCTCGAGTCCGGCGAAGTTGAGCGATATGACGGGGATAAACCCGTATCCGTTTTTATCCAGCGCCTTGCGCAGCAAATGGATATAGTTGGAGGCGCGGCAGCCGCCGCCCGTCTGCGGCAGAATGAGCGCGACCTTATGGATGTCATACTTGCCGGATTCGATCGCGTCCATCAGCTGGCCGATGACCAGCAGGGCCGGATAGCAGGTGTCGTTATGCACGTTGCGCAGACCCTGCTCCGCGATGTTCGGGCCTTCGGTATGCAGCAGCTCCATGTTGTAGCCGTAGTTTTTCATCAGGCGGCACATCAAGCCGAGCTGGACCGGCAGCATGTTGGGTACCAGGATAGTATAATCCTTGCGCATTTCCTCGGTGAACCGCGGCCGCTCCGGAGGGTTAGCTGATATGTTGTTGTTCTGCAAGCTTTCTGCCCTCCTCTACTGCGGCCAGCATGCTGCGGATGCGGATTTTGGCCGCGCCCAGGTTGCTGATCTCGTCAATTTTAAGCTGTGTATAAATTTTGCCGCCGTCTTCACAAATAGCGCGCATTTCGTCCGTTGTGATCGCGTCGATGCCGCAGCCGAACGATACGAGCTGGATGAGCTGCGCGTTTTCCTTGCGCGTGACATACTTCGCCGCGCCGTACATGCGGGAATGGTAGGTCCACTGGTTGAGCACATGGACCTCCGGCACCTTGGCAAGCTGCCAGACCGCGTCCTCGGACACGATAACCATGTTGAACGAAGCAATGAGCTGGTCGATGCCGTGGTTGATCTCGGGATCGACGTGGTACGGCCGGCCCGCGATGACCGCGATATCCAGCCCGTGCGTATCCGCGTAGGCGATGGCCTTCTGCCCCTCGACGCGGATCTGCGCATAATAGTCCGCCAGCGCCTGGTACGCGGCCTGAGACGCCGCGGCCACCTGCTTTTTCTTCAGCCTTGGGTATTTCCCGCAGAAATACTTGACCGCCTGCTGGACAAAGCGCTTAGGCTCGGTCAGCTCAAAGTACGGCATCATGAAGTCAAAGTCCTGCAGCGCGCTCACGTTGGCCTTGAGCAGCTCGGGATAATAGGCCACAACCGGACAGTTGTAGCAGTTGGTGGCGCGGCCCTCGTCGATGTTATAGGTCATGCAGGGATAGAAGATCGCGTCCACGCCCTTGTCGAGCAGGTTTTCGATATGCCCGTGCATCAGCTTGGCCGGATAGCAGACCGTGTCCGACGGGATGGAGTGCTGCCCGCGCATATACATATCGCGCGTGGATACGTCGGACAGTACGGTTTCAAAGCCGAGCGCGCGCAGGAACGTGGTCCAGAACGGCAGCAGCTCATACATATTCAGGCCGAACGGGATGCCGATTGTGCCGTTCGGCATGGGCTTGCCGCTCGGCTCGCCCATGCTCTTGAGCTTTTCGAGCTTCCATTTATACAGGTTGGGCAGCTCGGCCTTCTTTGTGCCGCCGAGCGGCCGCTCGCAGCGGTTGCCCGAGATGAACCGCCGCCCGCCGCCGAAATCGTTGACCGTCAGGCTGCAGTGGTTCTCGCACAGGCCGCAGCGCGCGGATTTGACCGTGTGGCGGAAATGAGAGAGCACGTCCACGCCGATCAGCGTGGTTTTAGCGGGACGGTTGTCCTTGGCGTGCAGCGCGGCGCCGTATGCGCCCATCAGGCCGGAGATCGCGGGACGGGTCACGTCGCGGCCGATCTCCTGCTCGAACGAGCGCAGGATAGCGTCGTTGAGGAAGGTGCCGCCCTGCACCACGATGTGCTGGCCGAGGTCGTCCGGCGAGTGGGCGCGGATGACCTTGTACAGCGCGTTTTTGACGACCGAAACCGACAGGCCGGCCGAGATCGCGTCGATGCCCGCGCCGTCCTTCTGCGCCTGCTTGACCGACGAGTTCATGAATACCGTGCAGCGCGAGCCGAGGTCGATCGGGTGCTGGGCGAACAGGCCGAGCTTGCAGAATTCCTCGATCGAATAGCCCATCGAGCGGGCGAAGGTTTCGATGAACGATCCGCAGCCGGACGAGCAGGCCTCGTTGAGCGAAATATTGTCAATGCATTTGTTGCGGATTTTGAAGCATTTGATATCCTGCCCGCCGATATCGATGATGAAGTCCACGTCCGGACAGAAGTGGCGCGCCGCGCGGAAGTGCGCGACCGTTTCGACCAGGCCGAAATCCACGCCGAAGGCGTTCTGGATGAGCGCCTCGCCGTAGCCCGTGACCGCGCTGGACACGATATGCACGCGGTCGCCGCACAGCTCGCAGAGCTTGGTGAGCTGCTCGCGGATCACGTCAGCCGGATTGCCCTTGTTGGACTGGTAATGGTGGAACAGGATCTGATGATCCTCACCGATTAATACCAATTTGGTAGTTGTTGAACCGCAGTCAATGCCCAGATAAGCGTCGCCCTGATAAACGGTCACGTTTTCCGTCATTACGTCGTGTACGCCGTGGCGGCGCTTGAATTCCTGGTATTGCTCGTCGTTTTCAAACAGCGGCGGCAGATATTGTGCCACCAGCGGCGCGGCCGCGGCCTTTTCCAGCGCTTCCAGCAGGGAATCGACGGAATAGGTGGAGCGGGTGTCTTTGGCATATTCCGCCGCGCCCGCCGCGATGGCATAGGGGGCAAGCGCCGGAAAATGCGCATGGTCGTCGTCGAGCTGCAGGGTTTTCTGGAACTGCCGCTGCAGGCATTTGAAGAAAAACAGCGGGCCGCCGAGGAAGAGAACGTCCCCTTTGATCTCGCGTCCCTGCGCAAGCCCCGCGACCGTCTGGTTGACGACCGCCTGGAAAATGGAGGCGGCGACATCCTCCTTGCGCGCGCCCTCATTGAGCAGCGGCTGGATATCCGACTTGGCGAACACACCGCAGCGGGAAGCGATAGTATAGATACGCTCCGCGCCCTGCGCCAATTCGTCCAGCTCGGCGGGCGTTACGTCAAGCAGGATCGCCATTTGGTCGATGAAAGCGCCCGTGCCGCCGGCGCAGGAGCCGTTCATGCGCTCCTCCAGCTGGCCGGTCAGGAAAACGATCTTCGCATCCTCGCCGCCCAGCTCGATGACCACATCGGCCTGCGGGACATGGACGCCGACCGCCTTGCGGGTGGCGAATACCTCCTGCACAAAGTCGACGCCCGACGCTTTGGCAACGCCGAGGCCGGCCGAGCCGGTGATCGCGCAGCGGATAACGGCGTCCTCACCGATCAGGCTGCGGGCATTGGTCACAAGCTCGACAGCCTTTTCGCGCACCTTGGAAAAGTGGCGCTCATAATGCTTGTGGATAATCTCCCCATCGCGCACGACAACGATCTTAACGGTCGTCGAGCCGATGTCGATTCCTACGTTTACATTCATAAGTATCCTTTTTCTCCCGTGTAAAAAACAATGCGCCGCAAGACGCATGGAAAATTGCGGCAAGATGCGTTCTGCGTTGCAGAAAACTGGGGTTTTCGCTGGGAAATGCTTTCCTGAACTGGTATAAGTGGGGGAAAGCCGCCGCAAGACCGCAATCTTACTTATTTAATATATACGCGCATGGGAGAAATGTCAATCCACTGTAAAGGCGGGAGGCTGCCGAAAATACGCCTTGACAAAGCGCGTATTTTTATATAAAATAGACCGCGTAAATGAATAAATTTCCTTATCGAGAGCGGTGGAGGGAACGGCCCTGTGAAACCCGGCAACCTGCGCAAATCCATGCGTAAGGTGCCAAATCCGGCGTAGGAACACGAAAGATGAGGGGGCAAAACGCACTTTTCGCTCCCAAAAGGGAGCGTTTTTTGTTGCTCTCCCGAAAAATGCAGAAAGGAATAAAATCGCTATGGCACATCATTTTTTTACATCGGAATCCGTCACGGAGGGGCATCCGGACAAGATCTGCGACCAGATTTCGGACGCAATCCTTAACGAAATCTTAACGAGCGACCCGTACGCGCGCGTGGCCTGCGAAACGACCTGCACGACCGGCATGGTGCAGGTCATGGGCGAAATCTCCACGACCTGCTATGTGGATATCCCCAGGGTCGTGCGCGACACGATTCGGGAGATCGGCTACGACCGCGCCAAGTACGGCTTTGACTGCGACACCTGCGCGGTGCTGACCTCGATCGATGAGCAGTCGCCTGACATCGCTCTGGGCGTGGATAACTCGCTGGAGCGCAAAGCGGGCGCGGCCGACGCGGACCTCGCCATCGGCGCGGGCGACCAGGGCATGATGTTCGGCTACGCGTGCGATGAAACGCCCGAGCTGATGCCGCTGCCCATCTCGCTGGCGCATAAGCTGGCCAAGCGTCTGGCCGAGGTGCGCAAGAACGGCATGTTTGACTATCTCCGGCCGGATGGCAAAAGCCAGGTCACGGTCGAATATGATGAAGAGGGGCAGCCGGTGCGGGTAGATACCGTTGTGCTTTCCACCCAGCACAGCCCCGAGGTGTCCCTCCAGCAAATCCGCAAGGATATGGTCGAGCAGGTGATCCGTCCGGTCATCCCGAGCCACCTGCTGGATGAAAACACCAGATACTATATCAACCCAACCGGCCGCTTTGTCATCGGCGGCCCGCAGGGAGACTCCGGCCTGACCGGACGGAAGATCATCGTCGATACCTACGGCGGCATCGGCCGGCACGGCGGCGGCGCGTTCTCCGGCAAGGACCCGACCAAGGTGGACCGTTCCGCGGCGTATGCCGCGCGCTGGGTAGCGAAGAACATCGTCGCGGCGGGGCTGGCGCGGCGCTGCGAGCTGCAGCTGGCCTATGCGATCGGCGTGGCGGAGCCGGTATCCATCATGGTGGAAACGTTCGGAACGGGTACGGTTGACGAGGGCCGGCTGGCCGAGGCCGTGCGCCGTGTGTTCGACCTGCGTCCGGCGGCGCTGATCGAAACGCTTGACCTGCGCCGGCCGATCTACAAGCAGCTTGCCGCCTATGGCCACATGGGGCGCGAGGAGCTGGGCGTCAAATGGGAGCAGACCAATAAGGTGGAGGAGCTGAAAAAGGCGCTCGCCTGAGCGGGCGGCGCCCTGGCGCGTACATCGATAAAGAACGCCCCGTCTGCGTTTCGCAGGCGGGGCGTTTCGCTTTGCGGGAAACGAGGGGGAAGAAAGGCTGCGCGCGGATTGACTTTCCTTATAAAAAGAGGTATGCTGGAACCAACAACAAACAGGGAGGATGAAGCATGATGCAGGTATTGGAAAATGAAGGCTTTCGGGTAGAGATCAATCCGTTTGGGGCCGAGCTGTCCAGCTTCCGGAGCAAAAAGGACGGCACGGAATACGTCTGGCAGGCCGATCCGGCCGCATGGAAGCGCCATGCGCCGATCCTGTTCCCGATTGTCGGGCGGCTCAAGGATAAGACCTACACGGTCGGCGGTACGGCGTATGAGATCACGCAGCATGGCTTCGGCCGCGACCTGGAATGGCGCGCGAACCGCGTGGGCGATACCTGCGTGGAGTTCCTGCTGCAGCAGAGCGAATATACGAAAAAAATGTATCCGTGGGACTTTGCCTGTACGGTGCGCTATACGCTGGAGGGCGCGACGCTGAAAAAGGAGCATGCAGTCCGCAACCAGAGCGATACGCCGATGTACTACGAGGTCGGCGGGCATGACGCCTATACGCTGTGCTGGAAGACGGGGGAGCAGATCACGGATTACGCCGTGGAATTCGAAGGGGTGCAGGCGCTGCATCCGGTCATCACGGATGAAAACGTAATGCTGAGCAGGGAGCATGGCGACCTGCCGCTCGCGGACGGCTGTCTGCCAATCGGCAGGGAGACGTTCCGCGCGGACGCGATGATCCTGGATGACCTGCCGGTACGGCGCGCCTCGATTGTCTGCCGGAAAAACGACAAGCGGGTGACCATGGACTTTTCGGACTTCCCGTACTTTGCGCTGTGGAGCCCTTATAAGGATTTTGACGTGCCGTTTGTCTGCCTTGAGCCCTGGAGCACCCTGCCGGATGGCGGCTATCTGGATCACGCGATCGAAAACAAGGTGGGCGTGCGCGTCCTGCAGCCCGGGCAGGAGGAAACGCTTTCGTTCTCCACAACGATAACCGACTGAGGAGACACAGCATACGGCGGTTCGGCTTGATGGGGTCGTGATCGTGCTGCGGCAAAGCGAGGAGAGGGTTAGATGGGAAAAAGAAAAGGCCTGATAATAGGGGCGATAGTGGTCCTGCTTTTAGCAGCTGCCTGCAAAGTGGCAGACGCCTATCTCTCCTATCCGATTGAACCGAATATGGCCAACCTGACAGAGCATATCACAAAATTCTATAACAGAGGGAGAAAAAAGGAGGTTTCCCCCTATATTGCGCTGTATGGCAGCGTGCATATTGGCGATACAGCCTACTGCCTGATGGAGATTGGCGAAGATCTGGATTTCGGCAGCGTGGCTTTGGAAAAAAGCGTGTTTGGCCGGTATAAGATAACCGGCATGTCGTATGGCGACGGATATTTTAACGACGGCATTATTGAAAGCGGTGGGAAAAAGTATTTTCTGCTTGCAGGCAGGGACATCACGGCCCGCATTTGCAAAGTCACGGCTTTAATCGGCGGTGAGCGCTATGAATTGTATACGCCGGAACAAAAAGATCATTTTTTGCTTTATACAGAGATCGGCGATCAGGTGCAGGAAAAGCATGTGGATCGAAGCGAAATAACGTTCTATGATAAAAACAACAGGGATATAACCGACCAATATAATTTATCCGGCGGCGGCATCTAAACGCTCGGTTGCCCGCCTGCGGCGGATGCCCCGCGTTGCGCGATCCGATCTATACGCCTCCAACCGGCTCCGGCTTCTGCCGGAGCCGGTTTGCATATCTGAATTTTCCGTTGCGCAAACTACTTGACAAAATGGTCGGGTTGCCGTATACTGACCATAGAACATACCCCCTCCTGGGGGGAGGGGTACAAAGATAGGAGATCCAGATATGAAGCAAAGATTCCGCGTCGGCGGCATGAGCTGCGCAGCCTGTTCGGCGCATGTGGAAAAAAGCGTTTCGGCGGTGCCGGGCGTTTCCGAGGTACAGGTCAACCTGCTCGCGGGCAGCATGGCCGTGCAGTATGACGAAACCGTATGCGATGCGCAGAAGATCATCCATGCGGTAGAGTCCGGCGGCTATACCGCGGCGGCGGACGACGGGAAGCAGCAGGCCGCGCCCGCGCAGGACCCGAAAGCGAACGACGAGCTCAGGGAAATGAAAACGCGCATCGTCGTTTCCGCGGTTTTCCTGATTATTTTGATGGTGTTCTCCATGGGGCCGATGCTCGGCCTGCCGCTGCCCGCGTTCGTCAGCGGTACGGAGAATGCGTTCGCGCTTGCGCTGGTGCAGTTCCTCCTCACCCTGCCCATCGTTTTTATCAACCGCAAATACTACATCAACGGCTTTAAGACGCTGCTCCACCGCGCGCCGACCATGGACGCGCTGATCGCGGTTGGTTCAGGCGCGGCGCTGGTGTACGGCGTTTATGCGCTGTTTCAGATCGGCTATGCGTGCGCGGCGGGCGATATGCATACGGTACACACCTATGCGCACGACCTGTACTTTGAGTCCGCGGGCATGATCCTGACGCTCGTTACGCTCGGCAAGTTCTTTGAAGCGCGCGCCAAGCGCAAGACCGGCGAGGCCATCGCCGCGCTCATGGACCTGCGGCCGCAGACGGCAAACGTGCTGCGCGGCGGGCAGGAGGTTTCCGTCCCCATCGAGGAGGTGCGCGTGGGCGATCTGGTGGTCGTGCGCGGCGGGCAGTCCGTTCCGGTGGATGGCGAGATCACGGAGGGGAACGCTTTCCTGGACGAAAGCGCGATCACCGGCGAGAGCATGCCGGTCGAAAAGCATACGGGCGACGCCGTTATCGGCGCGACGGTATCCAAGAGCGGCTATTTTGTGATGAAAGCCGCCCGCGTGGGCGATGACACCACGCTGTCGCAGATCATCCGGCTGGTCGAGGAGGCGGGCGCCTCCAAGGCGCCGATCGCCAAGCTGGCGGATAAGGTCGCGGGCGTGTTCGTGCCGGTCGTGATGGGGATTGCGCTGCTTACCGCCATCGTCTGGCTGGTGTATGGCGAAACGCCCAGCTTCGCGCTCACCCGCGCAATCGCGGTGCTGGTTATATCCTGCCCCTGTGCGCTGGGGCTGGCAACGCCGGTCGCTATCATGGTCGGCACGGGCGTGGGCGCGAAAAACGGCGTGCTGTTCCAGTCCGCCGAGGCGCTGGAGAACCTGCATAACGTAAACAGTGTGATTTTGGACAAAACCGGCACGGTGACGCAGGGGCGTCCGGTCGTGACCGATGTCAAATCCTTTGGCGTGGAGCCGGACGACCTGCTCTCTCTTGCCTTATCGATCGAGGCAAAAAGCGACCATCCGCTTGCGGACGCGGTCGTGCGGTATGCACGGGAGCGCAGGGTGCGGGAACGCACGGCGACGGACTTCGAGATGGTGGAAGGGCAGGGCGTGCGCGCCCGCATCGACGGGGTACCCTGCATGGCGGGCAACCGCCGCATGCTGCTGGCAAACGGGCTTGCGCTGTCGCGGTCCGCGCAGCAAATGGGCGAGGCGCTTGCCGCGGCGGGAAAAACACCGCTGTATTTTGCGGCGAACCGGCAGGTGGTCGGCATTTTTGCCGTGGCGGACGTCCTCAAGCCGACCAGCCGCGCGGCGGTCGAAGCGCTGCAGCGGCTGAATATCGAGGTCACGCTCCTGACGGGCGATAACCAGGCGACCGCGCGTTCAATCGCGGGCGAACTGGGCATCAGGGATGTTGTCGCCGAGGTGCTGCCGCAGGATAAGGAGCGCGTGGTGCGCGAAAAGCAGGAGCAGGGCCGCAAGGTCGCCATGATCGGCGACGGCATCAACGACGCGCCGGCGCTCGCCCGCGCGGACGTGGGCATCGCGATCGGCGCGGGGACGGACGTTGCGATTTCCTCCGCGGACGTGGTGTTGATGAAAAGCGACCTGATGGACGCGGTCGATGCGATACGCCTGTCGCGCCGCACCATGCGGAATATCCGGCAGAACCTGTTCTGGGCGTTTTTCTATAACTGCATCGGCATCCCGATCGCGGCGGGCGTGCTGTGGCTGCCGCTGCATATCGGCCTCAGCCCCATGATCGGCGCGGCGGCCATGAGCCTGAGCTCGGTCTGCGTGGTGTCCAACGCGCTGCGGCTCAAGTTTTTCCAAAGTACCCCTAAGCCGGCGGTCGAGCCGGATCAATATTTCGTATTGCCAAAGGAGGAAGCAAAAATGAAAAAGGTGATTAAGATCGAGGGCATGATGTGCGAGCATTGTGTCGCGCATGTCAAAAAGGCGCTGGAGGCGTTCCCGGGCATGGCCGTTGAGGTGGACCTGAAGAGCGGCACAGCCACCCTGCAGGGCGACGCGATACCGGACGAGGCCAGGCTGACCGAGGCGGTGGAACAGGCCGGCTATAAGGTGGTCGGCTTTGCATGAGGGCTGACAGAAAAAAGGTGGAGCCGCTTCTGCGCACCGCGCGGGGACAGCTCGACGGCGTGCTGAAAATGATCGAGTGCGACCGCTACTGCATGGATATCGTCACCCAGCTGCAGGCGGTCGAATCACTGGTACACAAGGCGCAGCGCGAGGTGCTGCACGCGCACCTGTCCGGCTGCGTGCAGGAGGCGTTTGAAACGGGCGACGAGCAGGCGCGCGAGAAAAAGATCGACGAGATCATCAAGCTGCTCGACCGGTCATGACCGTGCGGCTGCCCGAACCGCTTGCACCCGTGCCGGACGCGGCGGAACGGTTCGCATGGGCCGAACGGGAGGAGCGGACGGTGGAGGGGCTGCATATCTGCGGCGCGGATCTGTCCGGCACCCGCTATGAAGGGCTGCGGCTGCGCGGCGTGCTGTTTGAGGACTGCCGGCTGACCGGATGCCGCTGGGAGCGCGCGGATCTGGGCGACGTCGTGTTCCGGCGCTGCGAGCTGTCGAACAGCGGCTGGCGGGACGCTTTCTGGGAGCGCACGGCCTTTGCGGACTGCAAGGCGGTGGGGGCGGGCTTTGCCGAAACCGGCTGGCGGCAGGCCGCGTTCGCGGGCTGTGCGCTCGCCTATGCGGCGTTTGACCGCGCGCGTCTGCGCGAGGTGGCCTTTTCCGATTGCGACCTCAGCCATGCCGTGTTTCACGAATGCACCTGGAAGCGGCTGAGTCTGGACAAAACACGCCTGCGGGAAGCCAGCTTCCTGCACACGCCGCTCGCGGGGCTCGACCTGACCGGCTGTGAGCTGGACGGGCTTGCGGTTTCGGACACCAATGCCGAGCTGCGCGGCGCGATTGTGACAGCGGAGCAGGCGGCCATGCTGGCAAAGCGCCTGGGCCTGGTGATAAAAGAATAGGAAAACGCGTGCCGCGGAATCCCGCAGCACGCGTTTTTTGACAGCATGGAGGAAAGCGGCATATCCGCGCCGCCTTACAGAAATGCCTGTAGCGCGTCGAGCAGACGATCCATCTGTTCGTCCGTGCCGATTGTAATGCGCAAATAATTTTCGATGCGCGGCAGCCTGAAATAGCGGATATAGATATTTTTTTGCCGCAGATATTCAAAAATGACCGGCGCTTCCTTTTTTGGGTGCGTGACGAACAAAAAGTTGGTCAGGGAGGGGAGGACGGTAAAGCCCAGCCCGCGCAGCGCCGCGGCCGAACGGTCGCGCGTCTCCGCCACCCGCCGGCAGGTTTCCTGAAAATACCGCTCATCCTCGACCGAGGCTTGTCCCGCCGCGAGCGCAAGCGCGTCCATTGTATAGGAATTGTAGGAGTTTTTGACCGCTTCGAGCGTGGAGATCAGCACCTCCGAGCCAAGCGCGTAGCCGACGCGCAGGCCCGCAAGCGAGCGGGATTTGCTCATGGTCTGCACGACCAGCAGGTTTTCGTATTTGCCGAGCAGGGGTACGGCGCTTTGCGCGCCGAAGTCGACATAGGCCTCGTCGATGATAACCACGCAGTCCTGGTTATGCTGCAAAAGCTCCTCAAGGAAGTCCAGCGTTACGCCGCGTCCGGTCGGCGCGTTTGGGTTGGGAAGGATAACGCCGCCGTTCGGCCGGTCGTAGTCGCGGACGCACACACGG
This sequence comes from Agathobaculum sp. TL06, assembly GCF_054658635.1. NCBI lineage: Bacteria > Bacillati > Bacillota > Clostridia > Eubacteriales > Butyricicoccaceae > Agathobaculum > Agathobaculum sp. TL06. Next base: position 165,978 of record NZ_BAAGGY010000002.1, on the reverse strand, counting down.
AAATCCCCGTCCAGCGGCACGGTTTCGTAAGGGATGCGGAACAGGTCGCACCAGACCGGATAGAACGAATAGGTGATATCCGGATAAAGGACCGGCCGGTCCGAGCAGAAAAACGCCTGGAAGGCGAGCGCAAGCACATCGTCCGAGCCGTTGCCGAGGAACACCTGCGCGGGTTTTACGCCGAAGCGTCCGGCCAGCGCGGCCTTGAGCGCTTTGCCGTTTGCGTCCGGATAGAGGGCGAGCTGGGCGGCGTCAAAGCGGCGCAGGACCTCCTGTACGCGCGGCGCGGGCGGATACGGGTTCTCGTTGGCGTTCAGCTTGATGATATCGGCGGCCTGCGGCTGCTCGCCCGGCACATAGGGGTCGATTTTGCGGAGCTTATCGAGAAAGGGCTTGTCCATAAGGCATTCTCCTGTTGCAGTTTGTTGACTGCGGATAGTTTATCACAGTAAAGCGAAAAAGTCAAGCCCTGTTTGTGTTGGCCTGGCGGGTGTGGTATAATCAACACATATAGAAATGCAGACGCCCCCTGCAAACCTGACCGGATGGAGGAAAAGAACGCCATGTACCAACCCTTAGCCGATAAGCTGCGCCCGCAGACGCTGGACGACGTGGTCGGCCAGCGGCACCTGCTCGGTCCGAACGGCCTGCTGCGCCGCGTGATCGAGAGCGGCAATATCCCCAACCTGATCTTTTACGGCCCGTCCGGCGTGGGAAAGACCACGGTCGCATCCATCATCGCAAAACAGACCGACCGCAAGCTGTATCACCTGAACGCCACGACCGCGGGCATCGCGGATATCAAGGCCATCATCGACGAGCTGGACACCTTCCTCGCCCCCAACGGCGCGCTGGTTTATCTGGACGAGATCCAGTATTTCAACAAAAAGCAGCAGCAGAGCCTTCTTGAGTTCATAGAAACGGGTAAAATGACGCTGATCGCGTCCACGACCGAGAATCCGTATTTTTATATTTACAACGCGATCCTCAGTCGATGCACGGTGTTCGAGTTCAAGCCGGTCGGTCCGGCGGACATGAAGCGCGCGGTCGAGCGGGCGCTTGCGCTCGCCATCGGGGAGCGGGACATCCCTGTCGAGGACGGAGTGGCCGCGCACATCGCGCAGGCGGTCGGCGGCGACGTGCGCAAGGCGCTGGGCGCGGTTGAACTGCTTGTTCTGGGCGCGGGGGAAAGCGGCGTCACCCTTGCGGACGCGGAGCAGGCCGCCCAGCGCTCAAATATGCGGTACGACCGCGATGGGGACAGCCACTATGATATCCTGTCCGCGCTGCAGAAGTCCATCCGCGGGTCGGATCCGGACGCGGCGCTGCATTACCTCGCGCGTCTGCTGGAGGCCGGGGACATGATCTCCGCCGCGCGGCGCATGCTGGTCATCGCAAGCGAGGATGTGGGGCTGGCCTATCCGCAGTGCGTGGCCATCGTCAAGGCGTGCGTGGACAGCGCTTTCCAGCTTGGCCTGCCGGAGGCGCGGATCCCGCTGGCTGAGGCGGCTGTCCTTATGGCGACCGCGCCGAAATCGAACAGCGCGCTGATGGGGATGGAAGCGGCGCTCGCGGATGTCCGCGCGGGCCGGACCGGCGATATCCCCGCGCATATCAGGGACGCGCATTACGGCGGCGCGGCCAAGCTGGGGCGCGGGCTGGCCTACCGGTATCCGCATGACTTCCCGCACCATTGGACCGCGCAGCAATATCTGCCGGACGAGCTGAAGGGCGCGCGGTATTATGAATACGGACCCAATAAGACCGAGCAGGCGGCCAAGGCGTATTGGGAGAAAGTAAAAGGGTAGCGCACAGGACCAGCGGGAGGGGCCGTCCCCTCCCGCTTGCCGTTATTCAAATTCCGTCGCGATATATTTCCGGTCGCAGCAGTCCGGCGTGTAGACCCACTGGCTGATATGCCCGCCGGTGATGAAATAGCGCGGCGGCGGGGGCGGCTCGCGGCAGGCGAGCACATCGATCACGGTCAGCTTGATCTTCATGCGCTGGGGCAGGATGGATTTGATATACACGGAAACCACCGTGCCTGCGGACAGGTCGCCGCGCGGCTCCGCCAGGCCGGAAAGGTTGGGCGCAAGCTCGATAAACACGCCGTAAGGCTCCACCGACCGCACCACGCCGCGCACGGTTTCGCCGGGGGAGAACAGGGCGGCGTTCTGCTCCCAGGTGCCGAGCAGCTCCCGATGGGTAAGCGAAATGCGCCGCGCGTCGCGGTCGACCGCGCGCACGGCGGCATAGATGTGCTGTCCCACCCGCAGCCGGTCGTGCGGATGGAAAATGCGGGAAACCGAAAGGTTCTCTATGCCGATCAGCGAGGCCACGCCGCAGCCGATATCCACGAACGCGCCGAACGGCTCCAGATGGGTCACTCTGGCGGGGATCACGTCGCCCGACCGGAGCGACGCGAGCAAATGGTCCTGCGCCCGCTGCTGGGCGATCGTGCGGGAAAGCCAGACGGTCGGCGGCGCGGTGCTTTCGTCCAGCTCCGTGATGACAAAACAGGTGGGCTTGCCGACGCGGGACAGGATAGCGATTTCCCTGGTGTCCCCCTCCGCAACGCCGAGCGCGCAGCATGAGCGCGGCATGACGCCCTGCGCGAAGCCGAAATCGAACAGCAGGTCGTGCGCGGCGGTGCATCGCTGCGCGACCGCCTCCAGGATCATGCCCTCGTCCTGTGCGCGGCGCAGTCCGTCGACCGATTCAAACGCCTGCCGCACGGCGGGAAGTGCGGCGTAACTGCCCTCGGGCAGATAGGATTCGCTTGTTTTCATAAAAGCCGAGCCTCCTTTGGGGTCTGCCTTACTATATGAAAAAACGGCTGGGAATAGCACCGCGGATGTGGTATGATTATAAAGAGGAATCGATAAGCCGCCGCGGAGGGACAGCCCCGCGGCATATGGGAGGAGTGATTGCGTGGATGTACAGGTCAACGATGTCCTGACCATGAAGAAGCCGCATCCCTGCGGCTCCAAGCAATGGAGGGTGCTGCGCACCGGCATGGATTTCAAGCTCAAATGCCTGGGCTGCGGGCATGAGGTCATGCTGCCGCGCAGCAAGGCGGAAAAAAATATACGCACCATAGAACGGGAGGGGACGATTGTATGCTGATCGATGGAAAGCAGATGCACATTCAGATTCAAAAGGGGGATATCGGCCGGTATGTCATCCTGCCGGGCGACCCGGGCCGCTGCGGCAAAATCGCGCGCTATTTTGAGGAGCCGAAGCAGATCGCGCAGAACCGCGAATACACGCTGTGGACGGGCAGGCTGGATGGCGTACCCGTCGCGGTATGCTCGACCGGCATCGGCGGCCCGTCCGCCGCGATCGCGCTGGAGGAGCTGGTCGAGTGCGGCGCGGACACGTTCATCCGCGTGGGGACCTCGGGCGGCATCGTGGACGAGGTGTGCGGCGGCGATATCGTGATCGCGACCGCGGCCATCCGGCAGGAGGGAACGAGCCGCGAATACCTGCCCATCGAGTTTCCGGCGGCGGCGGATTTCTCGGTCGTTGCCGCGCTGCGGGAGGCGGCGGTGCGGCTCGGCCTTACCCATCATATCGGCGTGGTCCAGTCCAAGGACAGCTTTTACGGTGAGATACGGCCCGCGCAGCAGCCCGTTGCGGAGGAACTGCTCGCCAAATGGAGGGCGTGGAAGGTCGCGGGCGCGCTGACAAGCGAAATGGAGACCGCGGCGCTGTTCATTGTGGCGCAGGTGCTGCATGTGCGGTGCGGCGCGGTGCTCAACGTCCTGTGGAACGCGGATAACGACGAGGCGCCCAATATCCCGCCCGATGCGTCCGAGCGCGGCGTCCGCGCGGCGGTCGAGGCGCTGCGTATCCTCATTCGGGAGGACGGCGCGCGGGCATGAGTAAGGGAAAAACCGATACGCGCGAGGCCGACCTGGGACGAGATCCGGTCGGCCCGCTGCTCGTCCGCCTGGCGCTGCCGACGATCTGCGCGCAGGTGGTCAACCTTTTGTATAACATCGTCGACCGCATCTACATCGGCCGCATACCGGACGAGGGGGCGCTTGCGCTGACCGGCATGGGCGTGACCTTTCCGGTTATCACGCTGATTGCGGCGTTCGCGGCGCTGATCGGCATGGGCGGCGCGCCGCGCGCCTCCATCGCCATGGGCGCGGGCGAGCACGAAAAAGCCGAGCGCACGCTCGGCACCTGTACGGCCGCGCTGTGGGCGCTCGCGGTCGTGCTGACGGCGGTGTTCCTGCTGTTTCAGGAGCCGCTCCTTGTATTGTTCGGCGCGTCCGCGGACACGTTGCCCTATGCGATGCAGTATCTCAACATTTACGTTCTGGGTACCATCTTTGTCATGACCGCGCTGGGGCTGAACGGCTTTATCACTGCGCAGGGAAAATCCGGCGTGGCGATGAAAACCGTGCTGATCGGCGCGGTACTCAACGTTGTACTCGATCCGGTGTTCATTTTCCTGTTCGGTATGGGAGTGCGCGGCGCGGCGGTCGCGACCGTGATTTCGCAGGCGGTGTCCGCGCTGTGGGTGGTCCGGTTTTTGGCCGGCCCCTCCAGTGAACTGCGGCTGAAAAAGGCCTTTTTCCGGCTGGACGGGCGCCTGCTCTGGTCCGCGATCGCGCTGGGCGCGTCGCCCTTTGTCATGCAGTCTACGGAAAGCCTGCTGACGGTGACGTTCAATGTCTCCCTGCAAAAGTACGGCGGCGACCTGGCGGTCGGCGCCATGACCATCCTCACCTCGGTCATGCAGATGATGCAGATGCCGCTGCTGGGACTGATGCAGGGCGCGCAGCCCATATTGAGCTTCAACTACGGCGCGGGAAACAGCAAGCGGATGAAGGAGGTCATCCGGTACAGTGTGCTGATCGGCGCGGTGTTTGTGTGCTGCGTCTGGGTGGTGGTACAGCTTTCCCCGCGGACGGTGGTATACCTGTTCAATCACAAGCCGGAGCTGGTCGAGATGACCGCGTGGGCGCTGCGGATTTATATGGCGGTGGGTTTTACCGCGGCGTTCCAGTGGGGGTTCCAGCAATCGTTCGTCGCGCTGGGGGAGGCGAAAATATCCCTGTTCCTCGCGCTGGAGCGCAAGATCATCCTGCTGATCCCGCTGATCCTGGTTCTGCCGCGCTTCTTTGAGGATAAGCTGTTCGCGGTGTTCCTGGCGGAGCCGGTGGCGGATTTCCTTGCCGCGGCGACGACCTCGGTCCTGTTTTTCTTCCGTTTCCGCCGGATTACGCGCAATATGCAGCAAAAAAACGTGGAGCCATAGATGTTATTAAGATAAGCGAAAAGTCCAGCCGTTAAGGTGCGGAAACGTGTTTTCCGTTTCTTAACGGCCGGGCTGTTTTCATAAAATCCTGATTGATAGCGACTGCTTCTATTGAGCGTGGTATACTGCGACAACAGACTGATAAAATATTGTACAGTAAATTTGTATTGGTGATCTTTGGAGGAGTTCATGAAGAAGGTTGTGAAGCTATTGCTGAAAATTATTCTGATTATTGTTGCTCTGATCTTGCTTGGCAGTTTTGCCTTTATCAAGCTTGCAGAGCGCAGGGAAGCAAATTACTACAGCTACACGCAAACTTTTGGTGAAATTGAAATGAAATATACGGCGTTTGGTGACAAAGATGTATCTCATATGGAATTTGACGCTAATGATGATGTCATCGGTAAATATGCGATGTGGTATCCCAGCGAACTGGGGAACAGGGATGAAAAGTACCCCGTTGTTATTTTTGCAAATGGGACCGGAAGTACTTCGGCTACATATAAATCGTTTATGGAGCATTTAGCGTCTTGGGGGTTTATCGCCGTCGGGAATGATGACAAAAACACTCGAACTGGTGTTTCAGCTGAGGCTACGCTTGAATTTTTGATGCAGATAAATGAGGATATGGGCAGTATCTTCTACCATAAAATCGACCTGGACAACATCGGTATTGGCGGCCACTCCCAAGGCGCCGTCGCCGCATTTAATACAGTGACAAATCAAAAGCATGGTTTTATGATTAAGGCTCTGTATGCAGCAAGTGCGACGTCATCCTATCATACCGGTGTCATGGCAGACCAGTGGGAATATAATGTGACTAAGATAACGATACCAACATTTCTTACGGCGGGAACCGGCTATTGGGATGCAGGCACTGCAATGACGAAAGAGCAGGTCAACGATGAGGAAAGCAATGTGGTGCAGGGGATTTGTCCGCTGTGGTCGTTACAAGAGAATTATACTTCGCTGCCGGATACGATAGATAAGGTTATGGCAAGGAAGAAAAACACAGACCATGGGGATTCCTACAAGCAATTTGACGGCTATATGACAGCCTGGTTTATGTACTATTTGCAGAATGACCAAGAGGCTGGCGCGGCATTTGCCGAAAATGGTGAGTTATCAGCGAATGCTCTGTATCAAGATGTTCAGACAACTATTCATTAACAAAACACAAAAAGCACCTGCCCTTTTTCAATAGGGTGGGTGCTTTTTGATGTGCGCGCAAGACGATAATTTCATGATATTGAGCCATAGGCTCCCCGCTTTTTTATTCCGGCTCCAGCAGGCATACACAGTGCGCGGCGATGCCCTGTTCCGTTCCGGTAAAGCCGAGACCCTCCTCGGTTGTGGCCTTGACCGAGATCCGGTCCGTTTCGCAGCCAATGGCCGCGGCCAGGTTTTCACGCATCTGCGGGATGTGCGGCGCGAGCCGCGGGGCCTGGGCGAGCACGGTTGCGTCCAGGTTGCCCAGCCGCCAGCCGCGCTCCCGCAGCAGCGCGGCGACCCGACGCAGCAGCGCGAGACTGTCCGCGCCCGCGTAACGCGGGTCGGTATCCGGAAAATGACTGCCGATATCGCCGAGCGCGAGCGCGCCGAGCAGCGCGTCCATCACCGCGTGGGTGAGGACGTCCGCGTCCGAATGCCCTGCAAGCCCCGTCCGGTGCGGGATATCCACGCCGCCGATGATGCACCTGCGCCCCTGTTCCAGCCGGTGTACGTCGTAGCCGTGTCCGATCCGCATGTTCAGCTCTCCTCCTTTTGCAGCAGCGCCTCGGCGACCGCGATATCCTCGGGCGTCGTGATCTTGATGTTTTCATAGCTTCCGTGGGTGGCGTATACGGGCTGGCCGAGCGCTTCGACTGCGGCGCAGTCGTCGGTATAGGCCTGTCCCTGTCGCGCAGCCTCGTTCAGCGCGCGCAGAAGCAGCGGGCGCGCGAATACCTGCGGTGTCTGCACGGCCGCAAGGGTGTCGCGCGGCACGTCGGCCGCGATGACGCCGTTCTCGATGCGCTTGATGCTGTCCTTGACCGGAACGACCGGCGCGGCCGCGCCGTGCGCAGCGGCCGCATAGACCGCCTCGGAGATGACCGCCTCGGAGACGAGCGGCCGCGCGCCGTCATGCACGGCCACAAGCGCCGTATCCTCCGGCGCGGCGCTGACGCCGGCCAAGACGGAGGCGGTCCTGCTACCCCCGCCGCGCGTGACCGTGCGCAGCTTGGAGATACCGAACGTCCGCGCAAGTTCGGTATAGGGGACGATATCCTGCTCGCGGCACACCAGCACGATATCGCGCACATCGGCGCATTTTTCAAACGCGGCCAGCGTGTGCGCCAGCACGGGGACGTCCCCGAGCGGCAGCAGTAGCTTGTTTTCCCCGCCCATGCGGCGGGACGAGCCGGCGGCGACAATCACCGCGCAGACCGCGGCGGGTACGGCTTTTTTCTTCCGTTTTCCAAACATGGCATACGCTCCTTAAAAAAGGCTTTGCAGCAATGCAAAGCCTTTGCTCAGATACATAATCTTTGACGGATGAGGTCCCCAGCTTCCTCGGGGGAAATGCCGAGCGAAAAAGCCAGCTCGGAGGCCAGAATCTGCTTTGCGGAAGCGAGCATCTTCTTTTCCCCAGTGGACAGGCCGCGTTCGCGGTCCCGCTCCGCAAGGTTTTTGACGACCTGCGCGACCTCAAGCAGGTCGCCCGAACGGATGTGAAGCATATTTTCCCGATAGCGCTGGTTCCAGCCCTTATCCTCGCTGCGCGCAACGTCGTCCAGCTTGTGCAGGAAAGCCTCGGCCTGCGCTCTGGAGCATACCGGACGTATCCCGAGCTTTTCGCAGGAATCGACCGGAATAAAGAGCTGCGTGTCGCCGAACGCGGGGCGGAGCGCATAATACTGCGCGGGCGTACCGTCAATGGTGCGCTCGACAATATCTTCGATTACGCCTGCGCCGTGCAGAGGGTGTACGATCTGATCGCCGATGTGAAACATGTAGCCTCCGTTCCAGCAAACCTCTGATGGTATCTTTATCTTACACCTATCCGGTGGTTTTGGCAAGGTTTTTCATTGTTTGGGCGCTGATCAGCACGCCGGTGAGCAGCAGCCAGGCGCCGCCGCCCTGCCGCCACAGCCAGCAGCCTGCGGCGAGCAGTCCGGCCATGACAGCCAGCGAAAGCGCGCCGCGCGCGAGCGGGAACCGGCCGCCGGCAAGGTGGCAAAGCGCCATGCCGCCGTCGAGCGGCGGCATGGGGAGCAGGTTGAACGCGCCGAGCAGCACGCTTGCGCCCGCAAGACGGTAAAGCCCAAGCTCTCCGGCGCAGGCGGTAAGCGCAAAGCTGGCCGCCGGACCGGCAAGGCAGACCGCGGCGCGGGCGCAGCGGCCCTCCGGCAGGGTGCAGCGGAGTACGGCGCCGCAGGCGGTAAGCGTCAGCCGAAGCACCCGCCCGTCCGCAAGGGACAGCACCAGCACATGCCCCAGCTCGTGTATGGCCGCGGCAAGCAGGAACAGCGGCAGGATATTGGTTTCGTCCACACACCAGAGCGCGGCCAGCAGCACGAGGAACCCGTCGCGGACCTCAAGCCTTTTCACTTAAAGCTCGGTCAGGTAATCGGATGGGTCAAGGGCGGCGCCATCCTTCCACAGCTCAAGATGCAGGTGCGGACCGGTTGCGTTGCCGGTCTGGCCGACGCGCGCGATTTCCTCCCCGCAGCTTACCGAATCGCCCACCTTGGCCGAGATGCTGCTGCAGTGCGCGTAAAGCGTGGAAAAGCCGTCGTCGTGGTCGACAATCAGATAATTGCCGTAGCTCGATTCCCCGATCTCGCGCACCGTCCCATCCGCAAAGGCGCCGATCCGGACGCCCTCCTCCGCTGCGATATCCAGGCCGTAATGAAAGCCCGGCTGTCCCGTGGTCGGGCTGAGACGGCTGCCGAAGTCCGAGGTCAATGTGCCTTCGGCGGGCAGGACATGCTCGAACTCCATCGGATAGACGGTCTGGTCGACCGTATCGGGGAACAGCGTTTTTTCCCGCCCCAGGATGTCGTCCGCGCCGCCGGAGGATACGGCATAGTCTGGCTCTTTCTCCTGGCCGTCCGGCTGTGCGCCGAATACCTCGCTGACATCCTGCACCGTATCATCCCCGCCGAACACGGCAAGGATGCGGTCCGCGCCCGGCAGGCCGGACAGCGCCGCCGCCGCTTTTTCCCGCGCGGCAACGGCAAGGGGCGCGTCCGCGTATTTGATGATCCCCGCGGCGAGAACGAGCGCTACCACGAGCAGCAGCCCTTTTCCGCTGCCGGCGCGTTTGCGCGCCGGACGTCTTCCTGTCATGTTCGCCGCCTCCTTTCCTCTGATGAAAGAGTATGAGAAAGGGGACAGGAATATGACTGCGCAGCCATATGGCGTATAAAGAAAGTCCGGCAGCGGAGGCGCGTACGCTGGACGCACCTCCGCTGCCGGAAGCTTGTAGATTGTGAAAGAAAGAGGATGGCTTACGGTTTGCTGCAGTCGAGCAGGATTTTCGGGTATTTGGATGTTTTGAATACCTCGAAGCTCTCCACCGCCTCGCTCAGCGGCATGATCTTGCCGATGATCTTGTCGGTCTGCATACGCTCGATCATGTTGATGGAGCGGTTCATGATCGTGGTTGTGGTGAATACGGTCTGGATGCGGCCCTCCTTCATGTACAGTTCATGCAGGTTGAGCGGCATCTCGAATTTGGGCGGGAATACCGCGAAGTAGACCGCGGTTCCGCAGCGGGCCAGGATTTTGAGCGGCGTTTCGGCGGCCTTGGGGGAGCCAGACATCTCGAACACATAGTCGAAGCCCAGTCCATCGGTGATTTCCATGGCGCGGGCGACCGCGTCCTCGTTAAAGGGATCGATCGCGTACTGCGCGCCCATGGAGAGCGCCAGCTCGCGTTTTTCGGGTACCGGATCGATGACCGTAATGCGGGCCGCGCCCGAGAGCAGGACCTGGTTGAGCATGATCGAACCGATGCCGCCGACGCCGGCGACGCATACGGTCGCGCCGTGGCGGATGGGGGCAAGGTCCATGGCGCGCAGGCAGCAGTTGGTCGGCTCCACGATCGCGTAATCACGCAGCTCGACGTTGTCCGGCAGCTTGTAGATCGTTTTGACGTCCGTGACGACATATTCCGCGAAAGCGCCGGTGGGCTTGGAATTGATGCAGTACTGCGTCATGCCCTTTTTGCACCATTCGCATTCGCCGCAGTGGGAAACGGGGAACATCGTGACCTTGTCGCCCACCTTATAGCCGGCGGCGGCAGCCTGTTCGCCCAGTTCGACGATCGTGCCGGAGGCCTCGTGTCCGAGCGGGGCGGGGGGCTTGCTGTTCATAACGCCCATCGTCACCTGATGCACGTCGGTCGCGCAAAGCGCGGCGTAAGCGACCTTGACCTTGACCTCGTTGGGCTTGACCTGCGGGATCTCGACCTCGCGCAGTTCGATCTGGTCCCAATCCACCCACCAGAGCTGCTTCATTGTTGCCATGATATAGACACTCCTTTCAGAAAATCCGTTTGACAGGTACTCAGTTCGCCATACCGCGCTCGCGCAGGTCGGCGACAATTTTATCATAAGTGGCCTTATCCAGCTTGTATGCGAACATGGCGATCGCACATACGATCGAGCAGAGGCCGACAAACATGTGCGAGCCGAAGTTCATCGCAAACAGCACGGTTGCGTTCTGCTGCGCGCCCGCCACATAGCCCAGCGCGTCAAGGATGGCGGCAGCGCCCGAGATCGCAAATGCCTGACCGACCTTGAGCATGAAGTTGATGAACGTGGACAGAAAACCGGCGCAGTAAACGCCATATTTATGATAGGTGTACTCCGCAGTGTCGGGCATCATGCCGAACACATTGCCCAGCATCATGCCGGAGCCAAGGCCCACGCCGGCCATCATCACATAATAGATGATCTGGCCGCCCGAGGTGGTGATCGGCAGGAACTGCGAGACGATCGAGCAGATTGCGATCAGCGTAAAGGAAACGCCGCCCAGCGTACCCTTGTTTTTGACCCGTATAACAAGATAGCTGACCGAGAACGCGCCGATCATGCCCATGACAGACCACAGGGTCTGCGTGTTGGAGTACAGCAGTTCGTTGCCGGCGTTATAGGTGCAGAAGTACAGGCGGAACGTCATGCCGCCCTGGATGATGCCCCAGCCGAGATACGCGATGGCGATCTGGATGACCGGCCAGTTGCCTTTGAGCACCTTGAACTGCTTGATAAAGGAAACCTTTTCGGTCTTGGAATCATCGACCGTGACGACCTCCTTGGAGGAGGCGACCGTGATAATAAAGAATGGTACTGCGAGCAGGGAGAATACGATCGCCGCGTTGCGGTAGCCAGTGACGCCGCCGCCCATTGCGTTAACGATGCGGAGCGTAGCAAAGGACAGCACGGTCATGGCCAGGAACGCGCCGGTCATACGGAAGCTGGACAGCGCGCTGCGCGTTTCGGTATCGCGGGTCATCATGGCGGGCATCGCGGAATAGGTGACGTTGACCATGGTGTAGAGCAGCACGAGGATGAAGTACATGCCGAGGCCCCACCAGGTGCGGGCGGTTTCCGACCATTCCAGATTGGTGGTGAAGGTCAGCACGTTAAAGACCAGCATGGGAACAAATGAGAACATGACCCAGGGACGGTAGCGGCCCCAACGGCTGTGGGTGTGGTCGGCCAGAGAACCGATGACGGGGTCGTTAATGGCATCCCAGAACTTTGAAATGAAGATAACGATACCAACCGTGGTAGCGTTGATAAGCGCTACGTCGGTCAGATAGAAGACTAAGTAGGAGCTGACCAGCGTCCAGCTCATGTTGCAGGCAAAGTCGCCGCAACCATAACCAAGTTTGCGAGGGATATTCAGCTTGGTATATTCATTCGCTGCAGCGGCGGGGGACGAGGCTGTAGTCGTTTTTGTACTCATGAAAAATCCCCTTTCTTATCTCCGTGTTGTTGAATAAACAGCCCGCCCCTGCGGAAACGGGTTCCGGCCGGTCCCGCAGGAACAGGATGTGCTGAGGTGACAGGATTACTTCGCGGCCGAGCGGATATAGGCGGCGATGTCTTCCGCGGCGTAGCCGTATTTGCGGCGCAGCTCTTCTCCGCTGCCGAAGCCCGCGTAGACCTGCGGGATGCCGAACCGGCGGAACGACTTGGGCTGGATGTGGTTGTCCGTGAAGAAGTCGGACAGTGTGCTGGCCAGGCCGCCGCTCATCAGATGGTCCTCCCAGACGACCAGGTTGCCCGTCTCCTCGACCGCCTTGCGGACGGCCGCCTCGTCGAAGGGCTTGATGGAATACATGTCGATCACGCGGACGTCGATTCCATCTTTCGCAAGCTCCTCCGCCACATCAAGCGCTTCGCCTACCATTTCGCCGTGCGCAAAGATGGTGAAATCCTTGCCGTCGCGCGCGGTCACGCTGCCGCCGATCTTGTATTCGATCGTACCCGGCTCATAAAGCTGACGGTCCTTCTTGCCCTGCGCCAGACGGATGTACATCGGGCCGGCGTAGTCCATGGACAGGTGCAGGATGTCGCGGATCATGTTCGGGTCGCCGATGGACAGCACGGTCATGTTGACCATGCTCTTGAGGATCGCGATATCCTCCATCGCGTTGTGGGTCGAGCCGCCGCCCGAGGTCAGGCCGCCGCCCGTGCCGATGATGCGGACCGGCAGGTTCTGATAGCAGACCGCGGTGCGGACCTGCTCGCACGAGCGCATGGACAGGAACGGGAGCATGCCCATGATGACCGGAATGTTGCCCTCGAGCGCAAGGCCGGCCGCAACGCCTACGCAGTTCTGCTCCGCGATGCCGACGTCGATATACCGGTCCGGATAATGCTCGCGGAAACGCTTGAGGTTCATGCCGACATCAGGCGTGCAGACGAACAGCTTTTCATTGGTCTTGCCGATCTCATCCAGGGTGTCCCCGATCACGCTGCGCGCGGAAATCCATTCTCCAAAGTTAAACGAGCCAGCCATCTTTATGCCTCCTTACCGTAGTTCTTTGCCAGATCCTTGAGCGCCTGGTCCCAGTCTTCCTTGTTCAGGCTGCCGGCGTGCCAGCCGATCACCTTTTCCATGAAGTCCACGCCTTTGCCCTTGGTGGTGTGCGCCACAATCGCCGTCGGACGCAGGGAGGTCACGGGCGGCAGGCTGTCCAGCGCGTCGACGATGGCGTTCATGTCGTGTCCGTCGATCTCGATCACGTTCCAGCCGAACGCTTTCCATTTGTCGGCATACGGCTCCATGCAGGTGATTTCCTCGGTGTAGCTGCACATCATCTGCTTGTTGCGGTCAATGACCGCGACAAGGTTGCCCAGCTCGTAGGAGCGTGCCGACATCGCGGCCTCCCAGACCGAGCCCTCGCAGCTCTCGCCATCCCCCAGCATGCAGACGACGCGGTGGCCTTCCTTTTTGACCTTGGCGGAGATGGCCATGCCGACCGCCATGGACAGGCCCTGTCCCAGCGAGCCGGAGGAGCATTCCACGCCCGGCAGGTGTACCTTGCAGGGGTGCATGCCGTAGGCGCTGTCCATCTGGCCATAGGTGCGCACGATCTCGTCATAATCGAAAAAGCCGCGCAGCGCCATGGCGATATACATGCACACCGCGCCATGCCCCTTGGAAAGGACGAAACGGTCGCGTTTCGGATTTTTGATGTCGGTCGGGTCAACGTTCAGCCCGTGGTGGAACAGCCCGATCAGCAGGTCGGTCATCGACAGGTCGCCGCCAATATGTACGGCGCCCTCGTATACGCCGCATAGATTGATCAGCTTTGTGCGCATTTCATACGCCAAGTCGTTTAAGCGCTTTACTTCCTGTTTGTCTGCCATCACAATACCTCCTCGAATGTTGAATACGCGCAGGGGAAGTGTGAACTTTTTCACAATCATATTGACAGAAAAATAACAATATGGATAAATTATCGTATTTTTTGCCTGTGTTTTGTGAAAAGTGACAATGCGGATTTGCCGTTCCCCTTGTGTATAAGTATCATACGACGGTTTTTGGTGTCTGTCGTCTGGTTTTACGGACATGAAATCGCATTTTGTGTCCAAAATGAGCGGCATAAAGCTAAAATGTTGTGAAATACTTACAAAAAGCGGGTGTGCTTTTTGCACATATCGGATTTTGCGGCCCTGTCTGGGGAAGGCGAGAAAAAACGGCCGGAGGACGAAGCCTCCGGCCGTTTTCAGGAAAAATCACTCGAGGTCGGGATTGCACTTGATGAGGATTTTGGGATATTTTCCGGTCAGCTGCGCATCAAACGCGGCCACGCCGTCATCCAGGTCGAACACCGTTTCGGTCAGGCACTTGAGGTTGAGGCGCGGCAGGAGCTGCAGCGCGCGCGGATACGCATAGGGGGCGACCATTACACCGGTCACCGTGATCTCCTTGAAGTAGCAGTATTTCGAGATGTTGAAGGGCAGTTCATACTCGTTCGGATACTGGGCGCCGTAGATCAGCATGCCGCAGTTGGCGGTGATGTCAGGCAGCGAGGTGACCGCACGCACCGAGCCGGAGCAGTCCAGCACAACGTCGTAACCCAGTCCGCCCGTCAGCTCCATCGCGGCCTGCACGACATCCTGAGAAGCGGGGTCGATCAAATGGTCCGCGCCAAGCTCGGAAGCCAGCGCGCGCCGGTCCGCGATCGGCTCGATCATGGTCAGGTCGGTCGCGCCGTACAGCTTGAAGGTCTGCAGGGCCAGCAGGCCGATCGGGCCGCCGCCGCAGACGCAGACGCGCATGCCGACCTTCATCTGCGCCTTGTCCATCATGCGCACGATGATCGACATGGGTTCGAGCAGGCAGCCTTCTTTCAGGCTGACCGAATCGGGCAGCTTGTAGACCTGGTCCTCGTGCCAGATCAGCTCGGGCGCGTAGCCGGGGCGGTTGTACTGCTGCGCGTTGACGCAGAACTGCTGCTGTCCGTTCTGGCAATAATAGCACCCGCCGCAGAACCGCAGGAAATTGCCCGCCACGCGGTCGCCGACCTTCAGGCCCTTGTGGTTGGCCTCCGGCCCCAATTCAACGACGACGCCGGAAATCTCGTGGCCGAGCGGGATCGGCTCGGTGGAGCCTTTCGGCTGGCCGAAACAGCCGGCAACACAGTGCGGGTCCGAGCCGCAGATCGCGCAGTACGCGACCTTGATCCGGACGTCCTGCGGTCCCATGGCAGGGAACGGGATATCCACCAGGGCTACCTTGCCGCGTGTTTCAGGGTTGGGGTCCTTCATGTCGCCAACCAATACGCCGCATAATGTCTTCATCACAAACTGCCTCCTTTGCCTTATGTAAAGTTATAGAATTCCGAACGCTGTACACAGCGCTATATTAATCAATACCAAGCATTTCGGGCAAAGTCAATTTATATTTCAGACATTTTCGTAGGAAACATGTCCCTTTTGAGGAATAGAAAATTTCGCGTTTTTTTCTACAGAAAACGCCCCTGACAAGCGCGGTATCCCATGTTATAATGAAAAAAACAGGAGAAACGGGTGTGTTATATGACAACGCGATACCGGAAAATGGTGGATGAGCTGGCTGCCCAGTTGGAGCCTGACGAGCAGGTGGAGGATGTGGCTTTGTTCAATTCCATCCCGACCATGTGCGGCTATTTTGCGTTCGCCGCGATTTCGTTTGCTGCGGGGCGGCTGTTTTCCGGCTATCACGCGGCGGTCCTGCTGTCGAGCGTGCTTTCCATGTGGATGATGGCGAGCGCGGCGCACGCCCTGTATCTGACGCAGAATTCGTGCGTTCTGGTCACCGACCGGCGCACGTTCGGCCATGTGGGCGAAAAACGCTTCAGCCTGCCGCATACCCAGCTCAAAAAGATGCTGCTCAGCCGCGTACTGTTCCTGGATGGAGGGGACGCCCGTTCCAGCGTTCTGCTGCGCCATGTGTCCAACCGGCGGGAGCTGCATGCCGCTATTGCAAAGCACAGTGGAATCCTGTAAAATAAAAATCACTATGCAAAAAGGAAATTACAAGTAGCTTGCAATTTCCTTTTTGCATTATGAGAATGAGGACTGATAACAGGAGAGAAAAAGGAGGAGAGAACGCTTTGCTGGCAGAGTACCGCAATCAACAGATATACCATAATCATATTACGACCATTCCTTTCGGCGCTTTTGATTTTGTTCTTTACTATGCGGAGCAGATGAGCCAGATCATACCGGTGTTTGAGCATCAGCACGACCTGTATGAGATTTTCTACGGCATAGAAGGGGAAGCCAATGTGGTTTGCGGACAGGACAGCCTGCCATTATATGAAAACAGCATGGTGCTGCTGGGCAAGAACCATCTGCACCGGCTGCGCTATATGCCGGAAACGCCCGCGGTGTATTTCACAATGATCTTTGATATTATCCCGAAAAACGGCAATTCGTCGATCGATGCGGAGCTTGAGTATCGGGAAATCGCCAAGGCGCTGGATAAAGCGGATACCAATAAATACATTTACCTGCCGCGCGCAGTTTCGCAGCAGGCGCTGCTTGCGGATATCCACAAGCAGATACAGGACAGGAAAATCGGATGGGCCAGTCAGATCGGCATTTTATATTACCTGTTCGTTCTCAACCTGCTGCGGCAGACGGCCTCGGTGGTTTCGGATGTGAAAACGCCGCTCGGCTATAAGAATATCGCGCTGGAAGCATCAAAGTACATTCACTCCAACTATGCGGACGAGCTGACGATAGACATGGTAGCCCAGCAGCTCAACGTGACGCCGCGCCACGTCAACCGCCTGTTTCAGGAAATGTTCGGCCGCTCGTTTGCGCATACGGTCAGCGTGATCCGCATGGAATATGCGAA
Organism: Agathobaculum sp. TL06; assembly: GCF_054658635.1. Classification (NCBI taxonomy): domain Bacteria; kingdom Bacillati; phylum Bacillota; class Clostridia; order Eubacteriales; family Butyricicoccaceae; genus Agathobaculum; species Agathobaculum sp. TL06. The sequence goes on along the minus strand of NZ_BAAGGY010000002.1, from coordinate 148,856 downwards.
AAAGTACCTGCGGACGACAAACGATTCGCTGGAGCGGATCGCGATGCATGTCGGCCTGCCGTCCGGCAAGGTGCTGATCCGGCTGTTCCATGAGCAGGAAGGGATGTCGCCGGGGGATTATCGGGCAAAATTTCATTAAAACAGAAATCGGCCGCCCGCCGTTTCCTTGCCTTGTGCGGAAACGGCGGGCGGCGCTGCGTCATAGAGGGTTTCAGCGGAGCAGCGGCAGGCTTCCGGTCAGCCGGCCGACCAGCTTTTTCGCGCCGCAGATGCCGATGCCGAAATAGGACAGCTCCTCCTCGGGGGTAGCCGCGGCCTTGCGGGTGAACTCGCTGTAGGTACCGCAGCCTTGCGCAAGGTCGGAGAAATCCACGGCGGTCAGGCCGGCAAAGCACGGCTCGTACAGCTTCCGGCGAAGCGCGCGCAGCGTCTGCCGGTCCGCCCGCAGGATGGGGACGGGGAGCGCGGTGATACCGAGGTGGGCGCGGCCGCTTTTGTCGCGCACATCCGGCCCCACCGCCTGCGGCAGCTGCTTGCCCAGCGTGATGCCGAGGATGGCTGCCGTATTGGCGATCAGGCCGAGCGGCAGCGTCCCGTCGATCACCAGCACACATTTTTCCGTTTGCGTATCCATGATTACCGCTCCTTCTGCATATCGTTTCCAGTAAAGATTTTCTGGTATTGCCCGGGCGTAAGCCCGATGAACTCCTTGAAATAATGGGTGAAATGGCTCTGGTCGGCGTAGCCGGTCAGACACGCGGCGTCGGCCGGAGGGACGCCCTGTTCGAGCAGCGCCTTGGCGCGGCTGAGCCGGATATTCTGCAGATACCGGTAAGGGGAAACGCCCACCTGCCGTGCGAACAGGCGCAGCAGGTAGGATTTGCCGAAATCTGTCATGGAAACCAGGCTGTCGAGCGTGATGCTGTCCGCGTAATGCTGCTCCATATAGGCGCAGAGCGCCTGGATCTGGCCGTTCTGCGCGGGCGGCGGGTCCTCCCCGGCCGGCGGCAGGGTGTAGCCGGACAGAAGCGGTTCGAGAAGATAATAGAACGCCTCCTGCTTTTCCAGCGCGGGCGCATCGCGCACCAGCGCGTCGTACAGAGTGCGGAGGGCGTGCGTGAGCTCGCTCTGCGGCAAAAGGTTGCGCGTGAAACGGGGCGGCTGCTCTCTGCCGGTGATCTCCTTTGCAGCGCGGCACATGACGTCGGGCGGGAGGTTGACCGCGCGGTAGTCCAGTGGCTCGCCGCTTACAGGGGCGCAGCAGTGGCAGTCGTGCGGATTGAAAAGCACAAGGTCGCCGGCCGATGCATCGTATTCCTGTCCCCCGCACCACAGATGGCGCCCGCCGCTTTCGATGAAGCCGATGACATAATATTCGTGGAAGTGGTTGGGGAATTTCTGAACAACGCCCTGCAGGTGATAAGCTTCTATGCCAAGCACCTGGTCGTAGCAGACAGTACGGGATTCATCCGGCATGACGCGGCCTCCTTTCATGGTCTGCAGACAGTATAGCATACCGCGCGCCAAAATTCTTGCAGGATATTACACTCCGCAGCAAAGCGCGCCGCTGCAGGCAGCGGCGCGCTGTATTATGGCAGATAATCGGTGATGCCCAGCCGGTTGCCGAACGGGTCCTCGAATTCAGCGGCCCAGCCGGTCCGCATATGGAACGGCTCGGAAAGGAAGGCGATGCCGTCCGCGCGCATCCGGCGGTACTGCGCCTTGACATCGCTGACCTCAAACCAGATCACGGGCTTCTGGCCTGGGAAGCGGCCCTTATCCTTGAGGATGATGGCCGGCTCCTCCTGCCCGACACGGTAGGCGGCCATCCCGCTGTCGGAAAAGTCGAATTTCAGGTCCAACCCGAGCGCGCCGCCGTAAAACCGTTTCGCCGCGTCCAGATCATCGACGGGCAGGAAAAAGTTGTCATAGCCTTTCACCGCTCCGTTTCCCCTTTCCAGCGTGCAAGGGTGGGGAAATATTCCCGCATCTGCTCCCGCGCGCGCTCGCGGTCGGTGTACAGCTCGGGCGCGCAGTTGAGGTTGTGCTCGATCTGCTCCTCCATGGTCGCGTCGTAGGTGAACGCGCCGTTCTGGTAGCAGTAGGTGCAGTAGGTGCGGCTTTGCGAGCCATCCGCTTCGGTGCCGCGGTCGGCGGGCCTGGCCATCGGCATGCCGCAGGACTGGCAGATGTCCGCCAGACCGACGTAGATATCGATATCCGCCTGGCCGTCCTTGTAATTGCGGTATTCCTCAAAGTCCACGCCGTAGGCGCGCGGCAGGGGCAGGGACCAGATTTCGCTCCAGGCCTGCATCGGCACCGCGCGGATATCGCCGTGGAAATGGAATTTGGCGTATTCGCCCGCCGGTATCTTAATTGGTACACATCCCTCGGGGCAGGCTTCGCTTTCGCAGGCCACGACCGCGTCGTAGCTCTCGTCGTCCCAGCCGTAATTGGTATACAGACCGTAGCAGGGCGCGTCTTCCCGTCCGGCCATCAGGCCGGCGCGCATGAACTGCTCCCACAGGCCGCCGATCTTGTGCGCGCAGGCGGGATCGGCGTTCCCTGTGCGGCACTTCAGCCCGACCAGCGTTCGGGCGGGCAGGGATACGGTTTCATATTGCAGCATAGCTTTCATCCTTTCGGTTTTGATGGCTCCATTGTAGCATCGGATACCGGACAGGGCGCGTCCGCATTTGGATAAAGCGCGGCGATTTTTTTCGCTTCCGCCGCGATGTGGCGGCGCAGCGCGGGCGGAGACAGGATTTCGGCATGCGAGCCATAGGACAGCAGATAACCGGCGCCCCAGGCGCCGACCGGCCATTCGGTCCGCACCAGCAGGGACCCGTCGGGCTGCGGGGAGATGCAGGCGCGTTCAAATTCATCATATACGCGGAATGCCACGGCGGGGGAAAAGCGGACGGTGATGCGGGCGGTCGGCACGGATACGGCCTGCTTCCCGTCCAGCGGGGGCGGGTCCCCGTGCGGCGCGAAGCGCTCGTCCAGCAGCGTGATATGCTCCATGCGCGACAGCTTGAAGGTGCGGAAAGAGCGCCGGTCCCGACACCATGCCTGCAGGTACCACGAAATCCCTTTGAACCGCAGCTTGACCGGTTCCACGGTGCGCCGCGCCGCCGCCCCATTCTGCCCGTAATAGTCAAAGGCCAGCACCCGCCGCTCCAGGATAGACGACTTGAGCAGCTCGAACAGCGCGCGCCGTTCGCCGGAGTCGCCCCAATCGGAGAAATCCGCGTCGATCCAGCTCACAGCCTCGCGCCGGAACAGGGCGGACAGGCGGGTGAGCAGCGCGCCATCCTGCACGGCTCCGGTGGCGCGCAGGGTTTGCAGGGCGTACAGGATTTCATCCTGCTCGCGCGCGGACAGCAGGGACTTGGACAGCACGAAGCCGTCCAGCAGGCGCACGCCGCCCCGCCGCCCGCGCGCCGCGTAAACCGGCACGCCCGCCGCGGAGAGCGCGTCAATATCGCGGCGGATGGTACGCTCGGATACCTCCAACTGGCAGGCAAGCTCAGGTATGGTCGCGCCGCCGCGCTCCAAAAGGATATATAAGATCTCAAACAAGCGTCCGCTCTGCATAGCTTCACCCCTCACCAGTAGTATAGCACAAAAAGCGGACAAAGTATGGCCGGTTTTTGAAAAGGACACGCGGACAGGCCGGCAAAGAGAAAAAAGGCTTCGGAACGATGTTCCGAAGCCTTTTCTGTTCAGTTGGCAGAGGAAAGGGGAGCTTTAGCAAACGCCCTGCGCGAGCATGGCGTTTGCGATCTTCTCAAAGCCGCCGATGTTCGCACCCATGACAAGGTTGTCCTTGTGGCCGTACTTTTCAGCGGACTGGATGCAGGTCTTGAAAATGTTGACCATAATATCATGCAGGCGCTGGTCGACCTCCTCGAAGGTCCAGGACAGGCGCAGCGAGTTCTGGCTCATCTCCAGGCCGGAGGTGGCGACGCCGCCCGCGTTGGCCGCCTTGGCAGGACCGAAGAAGACGCCGTTTGCCAGGAACGCCTCCACAGCCTCCGGCGTGGAGGGCATGTTCGCGCCCTCGGCCACGAATTTGCAGCCGTTTGCAATCAGGGCCTTGGCATCGTCGCCGCTGATCTCATTCTGGGTCGCACAGGGCAGCGCGATGTCGCACTTGACGCCCCACGGGCGCTGGCCCTCGGTGTAGGTGCTGCCCGGCACACGGTCCGCGTACTCCTTGATGCGGCCGCGCTTGACTTCCTTGATGTCCTTGACGACATCGAGGTTAATGCCGTTGGGGTCGTAGATGAAGCCGTTGGAGTCCGACACGGTAACGACCTTGGCGCCCAGCTCGGTCGCCTTCTGGCAGGCGTAGATCGCCACGTTGCCCGAGCCGGAGATGGCGACCGTCTTGCCCTCAAACGAGGTACCCTTGTAAGCGAGCATTTCCTTCATATAGTAGCACAGGCCGTAGCCGGTCGCTTCGGTGCGCGCGAGCGAGCCGCCGTAGGACAGGCCCTTGCCGGTGAGCACGCCGGTGAACTCGTTGCGCAGGCGCTTGTACTGGCCGTACATAAAGCCGATCTCGCGGCCGCCGACGCCGATATCGCCCGCCGGTACGTCGGTGAACTGGCCGATGTGCTTGGACAGCTCGGTGATGAAGGACTGGCAGAAACGCATGACTTCCGCGTCGGACTTGCCCTTGGGATCGAAGTCCGAGCCGCCCTTGCCGCCGCCCATGGGCAGGCCGGTCAGGCTGTTCTTGAAGCATTGCTCAAAGCCGAGGAACTTGATGACCGACGCGTTGACGGACGGATGGAAGCGCAGGCCGCCCTTGTAGGGGCCGATGGCGGAGTTGAACTGCACGCGGAAGCCGCGGTTGACCTGAACCTTGCCCTCGTCATCCACCCACGGAACACGGAACATTACCATGCGCTCCGGCTCGACGATACGGTCGATGATGCCGCTCTTCTCCAGCTCCGGACGCGCCTCTACGACAGGCTCGAAGCTTTCGAGTACTTCGAGAACCGCCTGCTGAAATTCCGGCTCGTTCGGGTTGCGCTTCTGCACGGTTTCGTACACGCGCTTGAGGTAAGTGTTGGTAAGTGCCATTTGATTTGTCCTCCTTACATTTCTGCCGCAGCCTCTTTCCAATAATCAGGGAAAAGTGCGGAATAACTTACATACATGCTGTAGTGTGTAATTATTATATAGTATTTTGCAAATGTGTGCAACAATTTAGCGTGTTAAAAATATACATTTTTTACTTGTGGAATGGGGATGGAAATTGTCAGATTTACCTGATATAATGAAACACGAGGGGGTGCGACTTGCAAAATGAACAGTTTTGACAAAATTTATGCGGTCGTCCGGCGCATCCCGCGCGGCACGGTCGCGACTTACGGCCAGATTGCGCTGCTGGCGGGCAACCCGCGCTGGGCGCGGGTGGTCGGCTATGCGCTGCACGCGAATCCGGATCCGGAGGGGATACCGTGCTATCGCGTGGTGACCAAAGAGGGCCGTACCTCTCCAGCTTTTGCATTCGGCGGCGCGGATATACAGCGCGCAATGCTGGAAGCGGACGGGATAGAGTTTACCGCCGACGGGCGGGTGGATATGGAGCGGTTCCGCTGGGAGGGAGTTTGACGATGATCGATCTGGAAAAGCTGGCGGCGCTGGCAGTCGCCTATGATGCGGGGGACGCGCGTCGGGTGCAGCATTTTATGAAAGTATATGCGTTCTGCCGCCTGTTAGGACGAAGCGAGGGCCTGGGGGAGGAAGAACAGAATATTCTGGAGGCCGCGGCGCTCCTGCATGATATCGGCATTCACGAAGCGGAGCGCAAGCACGGCTCTTCCGGCGGGAAGTGGCAGGAGCTGGAGGGGCCGGCGGTCGCCGCGCCGCTGCTCGCGCAGGCCGGCGCTTCGGCGGCGCAGGCGGAGAAGATTGCCTGGCTGATCGCGCACCATCACAGCTTCGGCGCTTCGGAGGACCTGGCCTTCCGCATTCTGCTTGAGGCGGATTTTCTGGTCAACGCCTATGAAAGCGCCCTGCCGCCGGAGGCCTGCAGAGCGGCGGGGGAACGGGTGTTCCGTACAGCGACCGGCCGTTCGTTTTTACAGAAAATGTATCTGGAAAAGCCGTACAAGCCGTAAAAGTGCATAAATTACAGAGGGGAAAGGGCGTTCCGTTTGGCAGAGGGAACGCCCTTTTTGAACTTTCTGTGAAATCTGTTGACAACGCAACGAATCAGCGTATAATGTGTTAGTAAGCTAACAGTAAGGAGGCTAACAATTGATGCAGGAGCAAACGATCTGCGGCGAGCTTGGCATGCTGAACAATCTGTTCAAGCGGCAGATGGCGTGCCAATCGGGCGAGGAGTTCAGCCAGGTGACCGGTATGCAGGGGATGATTATTCATTACCTGATGGTTGCAGACGGCGACCGCTTCCAAAAGGATGTGGAGACGCAGTTCCGTTTCCGGCGTTCGACTGCGACCGGCATTTTGCAGCTCATGGAGCAGCACGGGCTGCTGCGGCGTGAGCCGGTGCCGCAGGACGGGCGGCTCAAACGGCTGGTGCTGACTGACAAGGCGTTGGCGCTTGATGCGCGGATCAAAAAGAAATTCCGCGACACAGAGGCGCTGATGTGTGCCGGCATCAGCGAGGCGGATCTGGCGACCTGGTTCCGCGTGTGCGGCAGGATCCGCGCGAATTTGGAAGACTATCAACGCAGGGCTTCGGAGGGACAAGAATGATAAAGAAGCTGTTACAAAGCGTGCGCGAGTTCAAAAAGGACGCGCTGCTCACGCCGTTTTTTGTGGTGCTCGAGGTTGTGATGGAGGTCGTTATCCCCGCGGTAATGGCGCTTTTGATTGATAAGGGCATTGATGCGCAAAATATGGGAGAGATCTGGAAATACGGCGTCATCCTCGTGGCGTGCGCGGCGCTGGCGCTGGTGTTCGGCGCGGCGGCAGGCACCTATGCGGCGCGCGCCTCCACCGGCTTCGCCCGCAACCTGCGGCACGACATGTATTATGCGGTGCAGGATTTTTCCTTTTCCAACATCGATAAGTTTTCGACCGGCTCGATCGTCACCCGCCTGACGACCGACGTGACCAATGTGCAGAACTCGTTCCAGATGTGTACGCGCATCGCGGTGCGCTGTCCGGTCATGCTGGTGTTCGCGCTGATTATGGCGTTTCAGATCAACGGCGAGCTGGCGCTGCTTTTCCTGGGCGTGCTTCCCATTCTGGCGGTGGGCATGGGCCTGCTGATGAAGTTTGTCGGGCCGATCTTCGAGCGCGTGTTCAAGATCTACGACCAGATGAACACGGTCGTGCAGGAAAACGTGCGCGGCATCCGTGTGGTCAAGGCCTATGTGCGCGAGGAATATGAAACCGAAAAGTTTCAAAACGTTTCCGGACGGCTTTACAAGGCGTTTTCCAAGGCGCAGAAGATCATGGCCGGCGTTTCGCCGCTCATGCAGTTCTGCATGTATGCCTGCATGCTGCTGATCTCCTGGTTCGGCGCGCGGCTGATCGTCGGCGGCAGCATGACGACCGGCGAGCTGACCAGCCTGTTTTCCTACGCGATGCAGATATTGATGAGCCTGATGATGGTCGCCATGGTATTTGTCATGATTACCATGTCCAAGGCGAGCGCGGAGCGCATCGTCGAGGTGCTGGAGGAGCAGCCTGACCTCCATAATCCGGCGCAGCCGGTGACCGAGGTGAAAAACGGGGATATCGATTTCGATAACGTCAATTTCAGCTACAAGGGCGATGCGCATAAGCTTGCCCTGCGCGGCGTGGACCTTCACATCAAGGCGGGGCAGACCATCGGCGTCCTGGGCGGCACCGGCTCGGCCAAGTCCACGCTGGTCCAGTTGATCCCGCGCCTGTACGATGTCACGACCGGTTCGGTCAAGGTGGGCGGCGTGGATGTGCGCGATTACGACATTGAAGCGCTGCGCGAGCAGGTTGCCATGGTGCTGCAGAAGAATGTGCTGTTCTCCGGCACGATCAAGGAAAACCTGCGCTGGGGCAACGAGCACGCGAGCGACGAGGAGCTTGAGCGCGTTTGCCGTCTGGCGCAGGCGGATGAATTCATCCAGCAGATGCCGAAGAAATACGATACCTATATCGAGCAGGGCGGCACCAACGTATCCGGCGGCCAGAAGCAGCGCCTGTGCATTGCCCGCGCGCTGCTGAAAAAGCCCAAGGTGCTCATTCTGGACGACTCGACCAGCGCGGTCGATACCAAGACCGACGCGCTGATCCGCAAGGCGTTCGCGGAGGAGATCCCGGGTACGACCAAGCTGATTATCGCGCAGCGCGTCTCGTCCGTGCAGGACGCGGACCAGATCGTCATTCTGGACGGCGGCGCGATCCAGGCGGTCGGCACGCATGAGGAGCTGCTCGCGGGCAACCCGATTTATCAGGAGATCTATAAACAGCAGATGAACAAAGGGGGCGAGGAATAATGGCAAGACCCGCAATGGGCGGCCCAGGCCGCCGGGGACAGATGGCCGGCGGTAAACGCAGCAAAAACCCGAAAAAGACGCTGGGCCGGCTGCTTCACTATATCAGGGATGGCTACGCGGTCCAGTTCGGCGTGGTGCTGGTGTGCATTCTGATCTCCGCGGTGGTGAACGTAGCGGGTTCGATGTTCCTGCGCGTGCTGATCGACGATTATATTGCGCCGCTGCTGCTGGAGGCCGCGCCCGTATTCACCGGCCTGATTCATGCCATCCTGCTGATGGGCCTGGTCTATCTGACAGGCATTGTTTCCACCTTCCTGTATAACTGGCTGATGGTGTCCATTTCGCAGGGCATTTTGAAAAAGGTGCGCGACGAGATGTTCGGGCGCATGCAGGCCCTGCCCATCCGCTATTTCGACACCCATACCCACGGCGACCTGATGAGCCATTTCACCAATGATACGGATACGCTGCAGCAGATGCTCAGCCAGTCCGTCCCACAGATGTTCTCCTCCATAATGACGATCATCGCGGTGTTTATCGCCATGCTGGTGACCAATGTGTGGCTGACGCTGTTCGTGCTGGCAGGCGTTGCCGTGATGCTGGTGGTGGTCAAGCGGATCGGCGGGCAGTCGGCAAAATACTTTTTGGAGCAGCAGACCTCGCTTGGCAAGGTCAACGGCTATATCGAGGAAATGATCAACGGCCAGAAGGTCGTCAAGGTGTTCTGCCATGAGGATAAGTGCAAGGAGCAGTTCGACGCGCTCAACGATGAGCTGCGGGAAAATGCGAAGAACGCGAACACCTTTGCCAACATCCTCATGCCGATCATGATGAACATCGGCAACCTGCTGTATGTGCTGGTGGCCGTGGTCGGCGGCACGCTGGCGCTGTCCGGTGTGGTGGGCAGCAGCATCACCATCGGCGTGATCGCCAGCTTCCTGCAGCTGACCAAATCGTTCACCCAGCCGGTCACACAGATTTCGCAGCAGTTCAACTCCATCGTCATGGCGCTGGCCGGCGCAGAGCGTATTTTCGAGCTGATGGATGAGGCGCCGGAAACGGACGACGGATATGTCACTTTGGTCAACGCCAAGTACGATAAAAACGGCGAGCTGGTGGAGACGCCGGAAAAAACCAACATTTGGGCGTGGAAGCACCCGCATGAGGACGGTACGACCACCTACCAGCAGGTACGGGGCGACGTTCGGTTTTTCGACGTGGACTTCGGTTATAATCCGGATAAGATCGTGCTGCACGATATCACGCTGTACGCCGAGCCGGGGCAGAAGGTGGCGTTTGTCGGCGCGACCGGCGCGGGCAAGACCACGATCACCAACCTGATCAACCGCTTTTACGATCTGGCGGACGGCAAGATCCGGTACGATGGAATCAACATCAACAAAATCAAAAAGGCGGACCTGCGCCGCTCGCTGGGCATCGTTCTGCAGGACACCAACCTGTTTACCGGTACGATCCGCGACAACATCCGGTACGGCAATCTGGAGGCGACCGACCAGGAGATCGAAGCCGCGGCGCAGCTTGCGGGCGCGGACGACTTCATCCGCCGTCTGCCGGACGGCTATGATACGGTGATCGACGGGGACGGAGGCAGTCTGTCGCAGGGCCAGCGCCAGCTTTTGTCCATTGCGCGCGCGGCGGTGGCCGATCCGCCGGTTATGATTCTGGACGAAGCGACCAGCAGCATCGATACCCGCACCGAGTCCATCGTGCAGGCGGGTATGGACGGCCTGATGTACGGCCGCACTGTGTTTGTGATCGCGCACCGCCTGTCGACCGTGCAGAACGCGGACGTGATTATGGTGCTCGAGCTGGGCCATATCATCGAGCGCGGCACCCATGCGCAGTTGATCGCCGAGCATGGGAAGTATTACCAGCTCTATACCGGCGCGTTCGAGCTGGAATAAACGGTAGCCCTGTTTCAGGGCGGCGAAGGGAGTGTCCGCCGGAGCCGGACACCCTGGCAGGCAGGCCGCAAATGCGGCCTGCCTTTTTCTCTGCGCGCGGGCAAAAGGGCGTCCGAACATGAAGAAAGGGCTGCGCCGCTGAAATCGGTTGCATGATTCCTTGCACCGCGGACAAATGTTTTTCGGAAGAAAGCACAAATTTTGCAATTCTTACGAAAAAATAATAGGTAGTTTGCCCGAAATTGCGCAAAAGGCGAAAAAAAGTCTGCCAAATCACAGAAAGAGTAGTATAATAAGAAAAAATAATCCAAGCGCCCAAATGATTTCACATCGGAAAGGGCGGGGGGATTAGGTTTGTAAAGGAGAAGATAACCATGAAGAAAAGTCTGAGCATGCTTCTGGCCGGCTCGATGCTGGTAACAGCGCTGGCGGGCTGCGGCGGCAATACCGATACGCAGAGCGCGGGCGACGGGCAGGATAACACGGATGCTGCGGCAACCGCGTTTTTGATCGGCGGCACCGCGCCGCTGACCGGCGGCGCGGCCATTTACGGCAACGCGGTCAAGAACGGCGCCGAGCTTGCGGCGGAGGAGATCAACGCGGAAGGCGGGGATATCCAGATCAAGGTCATTTTCGAGGATGATGAACACAACACGGAAAAGGCTGTCAGCGCGTACAACGCGCTCAAGGACGAGGGCATCCAGCTGTCCCTCGGTGCGGTAACCTCCAAGCCGGGCGAGGCGACTGCGCCGCTGCACGAGGAGGACCACATTTTCGCGCTCACCCCGTCGGCTTCCTCTCCGGCCAATATTGAAGGCAACGACGTTGTGTTCCAGATGTGTTTCTCCGACCCGAATCAGGGCATGGCTTCCGCGGCATATATCGCGGATCAGCAGCTCGGCACCAAGATCGGCATCATCTATAAGAGCGACGACGTGTACTCCACCGGTATTCTGGAGCAGTTCAAGGCCGAAGCAGAGGTCAAGGGCTTGGAAATCGTCGCTGAGGAGTCTTTCATGGATGGTACGGAAAACGACTTCTCGGTGCAGCTGAACGCGTGCAAGAGCGCCGGCGCTGACCTGCTGTTCCTCCCGATTTACTACACTCCGGCGTCCCTGATCCTGACCCAGGCGAACGCGATAGGCTATGCGCCCAAGTTCTTCGGCGTGGACGGCATGGACGGTATCCTGGCGGTTGAGAATTTCGATACCACGCTGGCGGAGGGCGTTATGCTGCTGACCCCGTTCAATGCGGACGCGACCGATGAAAAGACCGTAAACTTCGTGACCAAGTATAAGGAAAAGTACGGCGAGACCCCGAACCAGTTCGCGGCTGACGCGTATGACTGCGTTTATGCTTACAGGCAGGCGCTTGAGGCAGCGGGATGCACGCCGGATATGTCCGCCTCCGAGCTTTGCGACAAGATGATCGAGACGTTCCCGACCATCACGTTCGAGGGCCTGACCGGCGACGGCGCGGGCATCACCTGGGATTCCAACGGTGCGGTATCCAAGAGCCCGAAGGGCATGATTATTGAAAACGGCGCGTATGTAGGCATGTAAAAGGCTTTCGGCGCGTTCGGGGAACGGACCGCTGAAAACAGTTGAACGAAAGAACGAAGGAGGGCGCTGCAGCAGAACGCTACGGCCCTCCTTTGCGTCTGTTTCACGGCATCCACCGCGTTATGGGGTGGGGCGACGGCTCGACGTCGTTTGCCGAGCCCTTGCCCCAACCCACAAGCAAAAAGAGAAATAAAAGAGATTTGAGGTGTTCCGAATGATGGGTTTCCTGAATCATCTGATCAACGGCGTCAGTCTGGGCAGCATCTATGCGATCATCGCGCTGGGCTATACCATGGTCTACGGTATTGCGAAGATGCTGAACTTTGCCCACGGCGACGTGATCATGGTGGGCGGATATATGTGCTTCTGCGCCACGACCTATCTGGGCTGGCCCGCTCCGGCGGGCGTGCTGCTCGCGGTCGTTGTCTGCACGGCGCTTGGCGTTGTGATCGAACGGCTGGCCTATAAGCCGCTGCGCATGGCGCCGTCGCTGGCGGTACTGATCACGGCGATCGGCGTTTCCTATTTCCTGCAGAACGCGGCGCTGCTGATCTGGGGCTCGGGGCAGAAAAGCTTTACCTCGGTCGTAAAGGGCAGCCCGTTCCAGCTGTTTGACGGACAGCTTACGGTCACGCCGGTCACGCTGGTCACGGTGCTTGCCTGCATTGTTATCATGATCGTGCTGACCCTGTTTACCAACAAAAGCAAAATGGGTACGGCGATGCGCGCGGTTTCCGAAGACAAGGGCGCGGCGCAGCTGATGGGTATTAATGTGAACACGACGATCTCGCTGACGTTCGCCATCGGTTCCGGCCTGGCTGCGATCGCGGGCGTGCTGCTCTGCTCGGCCTATCCGACGCTGATGCCGACGACCGGCTCGATGCCCGGCATCAAAGCGTTCACCGCGGCGGTGTTCGGCGGCATCGGCTCGATCCCGGGCGCGTTTGTCGGCGGCATCCTGCTGGGCGTGATCGAGATTTTCGCGGGCGCGTATATTTCAACCCAGCTTTCCAACGCGATCGTATTCGCGGTGCTGATCCTCGTGCTGCTGGTCAAGCCGGACGGGCTGCTCGGCAAGCGCGTGAGCGAAAAGGTTTAAGGGGGCGGCGCTGCGATGAAAAAATTCAAGAAATATGCGGCCTCCAAGGCCGGACGCGATACGCTGCTGTCCTTCGGTATTGTGATCGCCGGCTACATCTACCTGCAGGCGATGGTGGCGACGGGCAATATCTCCAGCCTGCTGGAAAGCCTGCTTGTGCCGATCTGCGCGTATGTCATCATGGCGGTTTCGCTCAACCTGACCGTCGGCATCCTGGGCGAGCTGTCGCTCGGCCATGCGGGCTTTATGTCGGTGGGCGCGTTCGCGGGCGTCGTGACGACGACCTGCTTGGCGGAAGCGATCCCGTCCGCGCCGCTCCGGCTGGCGGTCGCGATCCTTGTGGGCGGCATCTGCGCCGCGGTCGCGGGCGTGATCGTGGGCGTGCCGGTGCTGCGTCTCAAGGGCGACTATCTGGCGATCGTCACACTCGCGTTTGGCGAGATCATAAAAAATATCATCAATGTGCTGTATATCGGCCTGGACAGCACGGGCCTGCATTTCAGCCTGCTCGAGCAGCGGTTTGAGCTGGCGGAAGGCGGGAAAATGATTATCAACGGGCCGATGGGCGTGTCCGGCGTATCCCGACTGTCCACCTTCACCACCGGCTTTGTGCTGGTGCTGATTACGCTGTTCCTGATTTTGAACCTGATTAACAGCCGCGCGGGCCGTGCGATCATGTCCGTGCGCGATAACAAGATTGCCGCGGATTCGATCGGCATTTCGACCACGCGGTATAAGCTGATGGCGTTCGTCATTTCGGCGGCATTCGCCGGTATGGCCGGCACGCTGTACGGCATGAACTACACGACCATCACCGCGGCCAAATTTGATTTCAACACCTCGATCCTGATTCTTGTTTTTGTCGTGCTCGGCGGGCTGGGCAATATCTGGGGCTCGATCATCGCCGCGTCGCTGCTGACGATCCTGCCCGAGGTGCTGCGTGAGGTCGGCGAATACCGCATGCTGATCTATGCGGTCCTGCTGATCGTGATGATGCTGTTCAACAACTCGCCGCTGAAAGCGCGGCTGCTGGAAAAGCGCGGCATGAAGCAAATGAGCAAGCTGGAAAAGAACGGGAAGGAGGGCGCGTGATATGGCAATGCTTGAAGTGACTTCGCTGGGGATTTCGTTCGGCGGCCTGCGCGCTGTTGACGAGCTTTCCATGAAAATAGAGGAGGGCGGACTGGTCGGTCTGATCGGCCCGAACGGCGCGGGCAAGACCACCGTGTTCAACATGCTGACCGGCGTGTACCGCCCGACGGACGGCGGCATCCGGCTGGACGGGCAGAACCTGATCGGGAAAAAGCCGCACGATATCTGCAAAATGGGTGTGGCGCGCACGTTCCAGAACATCCGCCTGTTTTCCAAGCTGACCGTGCTGGACAACGTAAAGACCGGCCTGCATAACGAGATCACCTATTCGCTGGCGGAAAGCCTGTTCCATGTCGGCTCCTACCGCAAAAAGGAGCGCGCCATGAATGAACGCGCGATGGAGCTGCTGGGCGTGTTCGGGCTGGAAAGCGTGGCAGATTACCAGGCGGCGAACCTGCCGTACGGCAAACAGCGCAAGCTGGAGATTGCCCGCGCGCTGGCGACCAATCCCAAGCTGTTGCTGCTCGATGAGCCGGCGGCGGGCATGAACCCGAACGAGACCGCCGAGCTGATGGAGACGATCGAGGTCGTCCGTAAGCGCTTCGGCGTGACCGTGCTGCTGATCGAGCATGATATGAAGCTGGTTTCCGGCATCTGTGAATACCTGTATGTGCTCAACTTCGGTCGCCTGCTGGCCGAGGGGACGCCGGGCGAGGTGCTGAAAAATCCGGAGGTCGTCACGGCCTACCTTGGCGAATAAGGAGGGAAACGAAGTATGGCAATGCTGGAAGTAAAGGATATCAATGTGTACTACGGCCTGATCCACGCGCTGCGCAACGTTTCCTTTGCGGTAAACGAGGGCGAGGTCGTCGCGCTGATCGGCGCGAACGGCGCGGGCAAAACTACGACGCTGCATACCGTCACCGGACTGCTGCCGGCCAAAAGCGGCACGGTGACGTTTGAGGGCAAAAACATCACCAGAAAGCCCGGGCATGAGATCGTCCGGCTGGGGATGAGCCATGTGCCGGAGGGCCGGCGGGTATTCGCGGGGCTGACCGTGCGTGAAAACCTGCGGATGGGCGCCTATACCCGACCGAAAGGCGAGGTCGAGGCATCTCTGGCGGAGGTCTACAAGCGCTTCCCGCGTCTGGAGGAGCGCAAAAACCAGGCGGCAGGCACGCTGTCCGGCGGTGAGCAGCAAATGCTTGCCATGGGCCGCGCGCTGATGGCAAAGCCGCGCATCCTGCTGCTCGACGAGCCATCCATGGGCCTGTCGCCGCTGTTTGTGGGCGAGGTGTTTAAAATCATTCAGGAGGTGTCCGCCGCGGGGACGACCGTCCTGCTTGTTGAGCAGAACGCGAAAAAAGCGCTCTCGATCGCGGATCGCGCCTATGTGCTGGAGACCGGAAAGATCGTAAAATCCGGCAAGGCATCCGATCTGCTGAACGATGATTCCATCAAGAAAGCCTATTTGGGAGAGTAAGGGGGAAGCGCGAATGAAGCCGTATATTATCACGATCGCCCGCCAGTATGGGTCGGGCGGCAAAACGGTCGGCAAAATGCTGGCGAATAAGCTGGATATCCCGTACTATAATCGGGAGATTATCACGATGGCGTCCGAGGACAGCGGCATCAATGCCATGCTGTTTTCAGACGAACGGCTCAAGCCCGACTTTTTGACCCGCCTGCGCAGCCGCTATAAAGGGGATACAAGCGTAATCAATGACTCCTCCAGGGCATACCTGCGCGACGACGCGCTGTTCGATTATCAGGCGAAAATCATCCGCAAGCTGGCCGATCAGGGTCCGTGCGTGCTGATCGGACGCTGCGCGGACTATATCCTCAAGGGGCGGCCGGACGTGGTTCGGGTGTTCGTCCACGCGGACGCGGCGTTCTGCCTGCAGGAGGCTATGAAAATAGATTCCCTGCCGGAGGATGCGGTGGCCAGAAAGATCGCGGAGATCGACGAATACCGCGCCAAGTATTACAAGCACCACACGGGAAGCGACTGGTATGACGCGCGCAATTACGATCTGTCGCTCAACAGCGGCGTGTTGGGCTTCGACGGCGTGGTGGAAGAAATCGTGCAGTATATGCAGGTGCGTTCCCAATTCCAGAAATAAGGCTGCAGGCTGTGGCAGAATGACGCGGATTGCAAGCCGCTTTAGGCGGTGCAGTATATCCGCTTTCGTGCAGCGTCGTGCGGCCGAATGCTATGAGATTTCTAAAAAAAGCCTTGTGCATCCGTGAAAAGATGCATAAGGCTTTTCTGTTGAGGGACTGCTGTTGCGCATGACAATTGCAAAAAAAGAGAAAAAGGGCTTGACGAAAGTAAGGATATGGGATATAATATATTTCGTCCTCTGCGAGAGCAGATCAGCAGGCTATGGAGAGTTGGCTGAGTGGTCGAAGGCGCACGATTGGAAATCGTGTAGGCGTGATGAGCGTCTCCAGGGTTCAAATCCCTGACTCTCCGCCAGATTACCGCACTTTATCGAAAGATAAAGTGCGGTTTTTGCTGTTTTGCGAGAAAATATGGTACATTTTTGCGCGAGTCAATTTTTCTGACGACGATTCTGACGACAATCACGCATTTTTGGAGATCACAGTCGTCTGGATCAGCTTCTCCATGCGCTCTGCGCTGTCGCGGCGCATGGCCTGTGTCAGGTGGCCATAGGTGTTCAGGGTGAATGCCGCAGAGTGATGCCCGAGGTTTTCTTTAACGGTCAGCACGTCGTCGCCGTTTTGCAGGGAGAGCGTCGCAAATGTATGACGAAGCGTGTGGAAATAGCAGTCATCCAAGCCAATGCCTGACAGGATCTTTTTCAGATGTTTGTAGACTGTCCGGCGGTTGAGCGGCCTGCCAGCCTCATTGGTGAACACCAGATCATATTCGTTGTACCATAGAGGGCCGGCTGCCATGCGCTGCTCGTTCTGGATCAGGCGCTGTTCCCGCAAGATCTGCAAAACCGTAGGCGCTACTGTAACGGTACGGGACTTACCGTTTTTCAGGGTGTTCATATAGCAGTTGCAGTCGCCGCGCGTCAAATATTGCTGGAGCTGCTGATGCAGATACAAAGAGCCGTGTTCCCAGTCGATATCCGGCCAAGATAGACCAAGAATTTCGCCCTGCCGCATACCTGTGAACAGGTCGACCAGATAGAGCCGGTAGAACGGATCGCCTTTGCAGGCGGAGAGGAAGCGGTCGAGCTGCTCGTCTGTGATCGTCTTTATCTCCGGCTTCGGAACCTTGGGCAGGATGCAGGCATTGGCGGGATTGCTGCGCAGCAACCCGATACGAACCGCCAGATCCAGCCCGCGATGCAGTACCCCGTAGACATTTTTCGCTGTTTTCGGGGAAAGAGCTTTGCCGCCTTTACTGGATGGCCGGCAAAGTGAATTGACAAAAGCCTGTATTTGTACGGTCGTCAGCGCCTGCAGCTTGATCTTGCCTAATGCAGGCGTGATGTGATTGCGTATCACGGCCTCGTAGGAGTGCAATGCATAGGGCTTGAGATTCATTGTATACTCAGCCAAATAGGTCTGCATCCACTCAGCGACCGTATATTGTGCAGGCTCGATATAGGAACCGGTGTCGATATCCCGCGTCACCTCACGGAGCTTAGCTGCTACTTCCTTCTGCGTTTTGCCGTAGATACAGTGCCGGATCGGTTTGCCGGTCGAGGGATCTGTGCCGGAAGTATAGCGTGCTTCCCAACGTCCGTCTTTGCGCTTTGTGATCGTTCCGCTGCCGGACTCTCTCCGTTTTCGTTGTGCCACGATGTCCTCCTTTCTGTGGCACATGGATCCCGTTGCTATGAACAGTATAACACATTCCATGCTGGGTGAGTAGTGGGTCTATCGGTCTGCCTGTCTGGTATGGGCAGGATTGGAAAATATGTGGACATGCTGTATCAGAACGGTGGTATCCCGCGGCAGAAATCCCCAGCCTGATAGGAAACAGCCTGCCAGCCGTCCGGCAGCAAGCCGCGTCTCGTCAGCTCCCGCAGGATAGGGAGCTGGATATCCCAGACTGCGAACGTAACAGGCATATCGGTCATATGCGCCTCGGATAAGTAGACCAGCACATCCATCCATGTGCCATCGAGCATGGACAGAAATATCCCCTCATTGGGGCGCGCGTCCTCCGCTAAGCGCTGTATGGTCTGCGGCCAGTGCGGGTGTCGGAAAGCCCGTATAAAATCCCCTGCGTCTCTGGTCAGCGGCAGGAGGATCGCGTTGTCCTCGTAGGTGATATGGTAGTTGAGCTGCATGTGCCGGAGTTCGCGGCTGCTTTTGTTCAGCACCCATAAGGAGTATTCCAGAATGTCCGCGAGGCCTTTTTCCGTTTCGGTCAGGATGAACTTGCCGCATGGGTGCCTGTAGTCGCTGAACAGTGCCGCGGCATTGCGCTCGCCGTTCGTGTTGAGCCGCTGGTTGCCGTTGCCGAAATGGTAGACCAGCGATGCCTGCTGACCGCGCCAGGTCACGCCGGCAAAGCGGGAGTACTTGAGGTTATCCGAACTGCGGGCGGCCTTTTGCTCCATTTCACGCTTGACTTCCAGCGAGGTCCGGTACGGCGCCAGCCCGAGGAAAAAGAAGAACATCTGCGCTTCGTTGATGCGGCTGAGCCGGACGGCTTTCTGGATGTTGCGGGTGAATTCCGGCCTGTCCGGAATCTCATCCCAGTACTGCGGCCTTGTACTTTTCCTCATGGCCTCGTAGTACGCAGCATAGCCTGCGTCCGTAATGAAAAAGCTCTTATGCCCCGGGGCTTTGACCGTTTCAAGGTACCCCGCGCGGCACAGCTTCTGGAATGCGTCCTTCACATTTTCATATGGCAGGGACAGGAAAGTCAATGCATGGTATGGCAGCTGTCCGTATGCCGTGCTGATGAGCAGCAGATATTCTGCCGTACTGTTTCTAAAAATCCGCATAGTCTCCTGCCTCCTCACAGACTGGCATCTTGCCGGGCCGGATGACGATGATAGTCTGGTCCTGTTCCGCCCAGCAGCTGGTCTGGATGTTGGAGCAGTAGATACCGCTGTCGCTGGTGAGTAAGTACCGTTCGATGACGTTGAGCACGGCGCGAGTCTCCAGATTATCATGGTCGCGCACATCGGTGGGATGATGGGACGCAGCATAGCAGTGGAGGAATTCTATCGTACACTCCTGGAACCGGGGCAGGGCGGACTCGTAAGCTGCCCTTGTTGGATCGGTCATTTGCCGCTCCTCCTTTCTGCTGTTTTTGTTGGAAATGCCTCAGAAAAGTACCGTCCCACTTGCACAGCCAGCAGCTCGGTAACGAGGAACCGTGCGGGGTGGCGTGTCTGTAAATTTCAGTACTTTTCCAAAGACTTGAAGCAATAAAGTAAGCTGTTTCCATAGGATCTCAGAATTACCGCCCAATTTTTCCGAAACTCTAAAGTACACCTTTTCGGCGGTTTCGGTTTTTGGGAAGAAAGGTGTACTTTCGGCCAAATTACCGCTGGACCTGGGAAGAAAACTGTGTCGCCGAAAAGCCGCCAAAAGTTCGGAAAACGCTGATTTTTGCTTGCGTGGTCATGTCATGGTCTGCCGGTCTATCCATGCAAGGACTTTGTCCTTGGGCGCCAGTTTGCGCTTGCCGATGTGGAGCGTGGGGAAGTCCGCACGATTCATCAGCTGATACGCGCCCGCGCGCGAGATGCCAAGCAGTGCGGCGAGCTGCTCGGCATTCAGTACGTCAGGGTAGTCCTCATAGGCCATCCGTTTCACCGTTATCCCCCCTCTTTTTGCAGTTGACGAATTAGAATGTTTAGTGTATTATAGAATTATAGTTCCATGGAACTATAATAACATCTTGAAAAGATTTGTCAATAGATTTATAATTATTTAAACAATAAATATTCTATAAAGGGGTGCGTGATCTTCAGTGGAGTTTGAGTTTTCGTCTCAAGGGTATCTTCGTGTATATGTTACGGCAAAGCAGGAGGTCTTTGAGTTCATTGATCGAGCCACACAAAGGCATCTGAGGTATATGTTTTCGTACGGGGAGAGCTTGGCCCTGTTTGCGGAAGATCAGGAAGCGGATGATGAGCGTTTTTTGCAGCAATATATCGACTACTTGAATGATAGGGAGCAGGAGGACGAAGAGGATGGTGCTGAGAAGCAAAAGACTCCCCGGCCCAGTCTGCAGTGCGTTGAAGACCCGTTCCTGTATTTGCTGCCCATGACCCTCGCACGGCTTCCTGCCGCACACGGCCGCCTGGCTTTTGCTGTTGCAGATTTTCGCGATCAGCTGCGCAAAGCAAGGGAGGATGCGCGTATCCTGTTGTCCGACTGTTTGGGAGAGGGGACGAAGAGCGTCAGCCGTCGGTACTGGGAGCTTTGGAAGGATGAGCCTATCGACCTGCCGCATATCCGCACGGAACTGATCCCGGCGCATATATCGGGATATGCGGACGGCTGGGTCGTGCCGGTCATGTACACGGATGCGGAGTTTCTTTATCAGAGCGGGAGCAGGATGATGCTGCATGAGGTGTGCTATCCGGAGACAGTGCAGGAGCTGTATGATTTCCTGCGGTCTGTGTACCTGCGGCGTGCGGTACGCTTTAAGCACTGCCGTTTGTGCGGCAAGCTGTTCGCGGCGGTCGACGGTGACCGCACAGAATATTGCAGCCGCGAAACAGAGGGCAAGAAGACCTGCCGGGATGTCGGTGCGGCGCGCGTCTACCAGAAGAAGCTGCTGGGCGATCCGGTCAAGCGCGCGTACAACCGCGCCTATAAGACGCATAACGCCCGCATCCGTTACGGCACGATGACGCGGGAGGAATTCCAGCAGTGGACAGAAGAAGCGAAAAAGCACCGCGATGCGTGTTCGGCCGGCGAGATCTCGCTCGAGGCCTTTGAGGCGTGGCTGAAAAAGTGAACAAGTGTGCTTCGAACTTGCCATCGCTCGTATTTTTATTGAGCTGCGTCATGAGAAATGCCAGACCATGCCTCTTCACGTGGTGATCTGCGCTGGTTATGCGCAAACCCGCCAATATGATTTTTACTGTTTAGGGAATAGGTATCGTTTGGAATGCGATCGCTGAGATCATTGGCTATCTTCCTACCACTAATTTATCACTTTTGAACGTGAGCATGCCTTGATATGGCGTATAAACAAATACAGCCACCTGAGAGAAATGCTCTCCCAGATGGCTGTATTTTTTGATAAACGCAGGCTGATATAATAACGATATACTTCCTGCTTTTCGATATGGCCGAAAGCAAGGCGTGTACAGGAAGATAAACGACATGCAACACCTGCCCGCCCCTCGCCTCCGGTCGCTGATTGCGAGGGAGCTTTTTGCTGCAGAATAAATGGATCATGCTTGGGCAGGCAGTACAGGACTGCAATATGCCGATGGCGCGGATCATCGCAGGATCAAAGGATCTAAATAGAAAGGGTAAAATTTGAACTGCATTTGAAATGGAAAATAATCGGTGTTTTTTCAGGGAAAATCAAATCATCCAGCGGCTGGATTCCACCCGCTCGGAGACGAAATCCCGGTAAATACCCGCCTGCCGGATCAGCTCGTCGTGGGTGCCCCGCTGGACGATGCGGCTCTGGTCCAGCACCAGGATCTGATCCGCGCTCCGCACGGTCTTGAGCCGGTGGGCGATCATCAGAACGGTCTTCTCCCAGGTCAGGGCCTCCATAGCCTTTTGGAGCTGGTCCTCGTTCTCCGGGTCCACATTGGCCGTGGCCTCGTCGAAGATGACGATGGGCGCGTCCTTCAAGAGACACCGGGCGATGGAGATACGCTGCTTCTCGCCGCCGGAAAGGGTAGCCCCGCCCTCACCGATCACGGTATTATATCCCTCCGGCAGAGCGGAGATGAAGTCGTGACAGCAGGCCTTCTTCGCCGCCTCCACCACCTGCTCATGGGTGGCGTCGGGAGAGCCGAACTTGATGTTGTTCTCCACGGTGTCGGCAAAAAGGTACACCCGCTGGAACACCATGCTCACCTGTTCCATCAGGGACTTCAGGGTGTACTCCCGCACATCCCGGCCGCCGATGGTCACCCGGCCCCCGTCCACATCCCAGAACCGGGCGATCAGGTTGCACAGGGTCGTCTTGCCGGAGCCGGAGGGACCTACAATGGCGGTGGTCGTCCGATCCGGGATGGTCAGGGACACATCCTTGAGGATGGGACGGCTCCCATAGGAGAAGTCCACATGGTCAAAGACGATGCTGTGATCCTCTGGGCAGATGTCCGTCCCCCGCTGGTCCATCTCCGGGATGCCGTCCACCTGATTGGCGTGGTCGATGGAGCTGCCCACCAGCCGCAGGGCGGACACGCCGCTGCCCGCAGACTGGATCTGGGAGAAGATCAGGAAGGAGATGATAACCGCCATCAGCGCGTCGGCCAGAGCCATGGAGCCCGTCAGGCACAGCCACACCGCCGCCGCCAGGATCAGCACGCTGAACAGGTGGAGGGCCATCTCCTGCGCCCACACATAGGGAGTGAACAGCTTTTCCACCGCCAGATTGTTGGCCCGGCTGTTCTCCAGCGCCTGCCGCACCCGCTTGTCGCCCTTTCCGGTCAGATTAAAGGACTTGATAACGCTCATGCCCTGGAGCTGTTCCAGCACTGCCTCCACCAGCCGGGCCTCGTCACGCTGGCGCTTGGGGGCGATCTTGGCGGACTGCTTCTCCATCCCGGAGAGGAGGGCCAGATACACCAGCATTCCCGTCAGGGCCAGCAGGCCGATCCGCCAGTCCCAGAACAGGACGCACAGCAGCATGACGGCGGAATTGATCAGGCCGCCCAGAATACTGACCAGCACCATGGGGCCGGCGCTCTCCACCTCGTCCAAGACGGTGGTGGTGATGCCGGTGAGCTCTCCCAGACTCTGGTCGTTGAAGTAGCCCATGGGCACCCGCTTGAGCTTGTCGCCGATGGCAATACGCTTATTCGCCACCATGAAATAGCCGGCGTGGGTCTGCTGGAGCTGGCTGAAGCGGTTCAGGACCGCCCGGCCCAGGATGCTGGCCAGCAGGAGCCCCAGCGCCTGCCAGGCCGGAGCGGGGTCTTTGGAGCCGCCCACCAGAGCCAGCACTACCACATAGATGGCCGCCACCTGGAACATGTGGAACACCGCAAAGAAGAAACCCAAAGCCATGGACTTTCCGATGTTGCCCTGTTCCTCTCCGGCAAAGCGCCAGATCTTTTTCAAAATTGCGATCATGCCTGCTCACCCTCCTTTACTCCCATGTGGGCCCGCCACATCTCCTGATACAGCGGGCAGTGTTTCAGAAGCTCCCCGTGGGTGCCCGCATCCTGGATGCAGCCGTCGTTCACCACCACGATCTGGTCCGCCCCGGTGATGGTGCTGAGGCGGTGGGCGATGACCAGCACCGTCTTTCCCGCCACCAGCTGGGCCACGGCCCGCTGGACCACAGCCTCGTTCTCCGGGTCAATGTAGGCGGTGGCCTCGTCCAGCACCACGATGGGCGCGTCCTTGAGCATGGCCCGGGCGATGGCGATGCGCTGGCGCTCGCCGCCGGACAGGTGGGCGCCGCCTCCACCCACCACCGTGTCATAGCCTTGCTCCAGACCGCGGATAAAGGCGTCACACCCGGCGGCCTTTGCCACGGCCTCCACCTCGGCGTCGGTGGCCGCAGGGCGGCCCATGCGGATGTTCTCCCGGATGCTCTCGTCAAAGAGGTAGTTGTCCTGGGAGACAAAGGCCACCTGGTCGTAGAGCTGCTTCAGCGGGATATGCTTCAAGTCCTGCCCGCCCAGGGTGATAGAGCCGTCGGTCACATCCCAGAAGCCGGCGATCAGCTTGGCGATGGTGGACTTGCCGGAGCCGGAGGGCCCCACAAAGGCGGTCATGGTCCCGGCGGGGATGGTGAGGGACACATCATGGAGCACTTCCTTGTCCGCATGGTAGCCAAAGGACACATGGGAGAGCTGGATGTCCCGGCCCTGGAACTTTGCCGGCGTTTCCCCGTGGTCCTGCTCCGCTCCGTTCAGGATGGCGTCCACCGAGCCCACGATGGTACCCACCTTGGCCAGACTGTCCACGAAATCCATGGCGGCCAGCAGCGGCCCGGCGATACCCAGGGACAGGACGATGGTGGTGATAAAGGTCTCGATGGGCAGGCTCCCGCCGCTGTAAAGAAGCCAGCCCACCGGCAGAATGGTGATCATGGTGGTGGGCGAGATGGTCCGTGCCAGGGAGACCGGCATCTGGCAGCTCTTCATCCAGTGGTAGAAGTAGGAGGCGTTGGCCTTCACGCTGTCAGAAAAGCGGGCGTAGGACTGCTTGCCCTGGTTGAACGCCTTGATGACCTCGATGCCGCCGATGTACTCCACGATGGCGCTGTTCATGGCCTGGGTGGTTTTGACCGAGCCCTCGTACTGCTTGCCGTAGTCGGCCATCACCGCCATCATAAAGGCCATGCCCACCGGGATGGACACCAGGCTCAAAAGAGCCATTCGCCAGTCCAGCACGAACAGGTAGATGAGGATGCTCACCGGGCCCAGCACATTGGCGGTCATCTCCGGCAGAAGATGGGCCAGGGGCCGCTCCATACTCTCCACCTGGTCCACGATGATCTGCTTCATCTGGCCGCTGGAGGTGTCCAAGATCGTCCCCAGAGGCATTCTGGGCAGCTTCTCCAGCACCCGTTCCCGGATGGATCTCAGGATGGCAAAGGTGGATCTGTGAGAGATCGACAGGGCCAGAGCGTACAGGGTCGCCCGGAGCAGGAAGCCCGCCAGGGCCACGGCGCACCATATCAGGTAGTATTGCGCGCCCTGTTCCCCCTTCAGAAGGCCCAGGATGATCTGTGCCGCAGCGAAGTAGGGGAGCATCCCGAACAATACCCCCACCACGGCGGACAGGACAGCCCGCTTCAGGCCGCTGTGCTCCGATTCCCCCAGCTCCCACAGCCGGAGCATGGGACTTTGCTGTTTCATAAAAATTCCTCCTCGTATAGTTAGTTTTTGCTAACCTTTATGCAAATGAGAGGGCTGCACCATGGGTACAGCCTTCTGCTTCAGGGCTTGGCGTTAAACACGGTGCCGAAGCCCGCCATGTGGTAGCGGTTGAGCATCTTGACATAGCGGTGGGCGGCGGCGCGGTCCATGTTGTGCCGCACCACCTCGAACATGCCGTTGAAATAGGCGGTGACGATGATATGGATGAACTCCTCCGTCACCAGGCCGGACTTGACGCTCTCACAGCCGATGACCTCCATGTACTTGTAGGTGTAGTCCACCTCGATGTCCACCAGCTCGTCCAGGAAGCAGGAAAAACGGGTGCCGTGGGCTCCGTCCAGCAGCAGGCGGAACACATCAAAGTGGTCGTAGATGTAGTCCAACAGTTCTTCCTGATGGCGGGCGGTGT
The DNA here is from genome assembly GCF_054658635.1 of Agathobaculum sp. TL06. Classification (NCBI taxonomy): domain Bacteria; kingdom Bacillati; phylum Bacillota; class Clostridia; order Eubacteriales; family Butyricicoccaceae; genus Agathobaculum; species Agathobaculum sp. TL06. The sequence continues at coordinate 123,325 of NZ_BAAGGY010000002.1, read as the reverse complement.
ACTGGCCCATCTCGGCCCTCTGCTCCTCCTCCGGGAACTGGTGGAAGTCCTCCTGGATCTTGCGGAACATGGACTTGAACGCATCCACCACCGGCTCCGCGATGGCGCGGAACAGTCCCTCCTTGTCCCCGAACCGGGTGTAGATGGACCCGGTGCTGGTCCCCGCCTCCTGGGCGATGGTCCGCAGAGAAGCGTCCAGAAAGCCCTTGGACAAAAACTCCGCCTTGGCGCACTCCAGCACCCGGTCATAGACGCCCGGCTTTTGTTTTGCCACAGCTATCCCTCCCTTCATTTCAAAACAGTGTTTCATAACTGCGTTTTGAATATACACCCATCTTCATGGTTTGTCAATCAAAATTTTCCGCTCCCCCTTGACACAGCGGGAGGAAGGTGGTATATTGATAATTAGATTATCGGTAATCGAATTATCAGTTTATGGGAGGGATGGTATGGCAAAACCGGATACCTCTATTAATCCCCGTATTCTGGACAGCGCCAGAGAGGAATTCCTGTCTCTGGGGTTTGAGAAGGCTTCCCTGAAGTCCATCTGCCAGCGGGCGGGGGTGACCACGGGGGCTCTTTACAAACGCTACGCCGGAAAAGAGGATCTGTTCGGTGCTGTGGTGGCGGACACGATGGCGGATCTGAATGCTGTTTATGAGGAGCGGACGGCGGTGCCGGCCTCCTCTCTGTCGGACGAAACGCTGATCCGGGCATGGTACATGGACGAGGAATACATGCTGTGGTGGTTCCGCTTTCTCAATGAGCGGCGGGACGGCTTTGTGCTGCTGCTCACTGGTGCGGAGGGCACCGCCTACGCCAACTTCCAGCACGACTGGGTGGAGAAGATGACGGAGGGCACCTGGAATTACTACGCCGAGGCCCGCCGCCGGGGGCTGTGCAGTGTGGATCTGACCCAGGCGGAGCTCCATGTGATCCTCTCCGCCTTCTGGGCCACCATCTACGAGCCCTTTATCCACGGCTTCATCTGGCCGGAGATCCAGCGCCACTGCACCCTGGTCTGCCGTCTCTTTGACTGGTACGCCGCCCTGGGATTTCCCAAGTCCTGAAAGAGCCTCTCCGGAGGCTTTTTTCATCACAGAAAGTTAGCGAAAACTAACCGAAAAAGGAGTGATATCGTGTTTCAAAAAGTCCTCAGCTATGCCGGGCAGCACCGGCGGACCACCTATGCCTCCATCCTGGTGCTGGTGGCTGGCGTGACCATGAGCGTGCTGCCCTACTTCTTCCTCTACCGCATTCTGCGGCCCCTGCTGACAGGGGGCGGCCTCACCCTGGAGGAGACGCTTCTGAATACCGGCGCCATGGCCCTGTGCATGGTCCTCTACGGCCTGCTCTATGTGGAGGGGCTGGCCCTGTCCCACCGCTCCGCCTACCATACTCTGGGAAACCTCCGGTTCCACCTCCAGAGCAAGCTGGAGAAGCAGCCCCTGGGCGCCATCCAGGAGAAGGGCGTGGGGGTCTGGAAGAAGATGTTCATTGACGACATCGAGAGCATGGAGCTGCTGCTGGCCCATGCGCTGCCGGAGGGCGTGTCCAACCTGTCCGTGCCAGTGGTGGTCTTCGTGGCCATGTTTCTCACTGACTGGAAGCTGGGCCTGCTGTCCCTCTGCTCTCTCCCTTTGGGCGTGCTGGCCATGGGGATGATGTACCGCTCCGGCATGAGCAAAATGGGGGCCTACTACGCCGCCGGTCAGAAGATGAACAACACCATCGTGGAGTACATCAACGGCATGGAGGTGGTGAAGGTCTTCAACCGGGATGGGGAATCCTACCACCGGTTTGAGACCGATGTGAAGAACTACCGGGATTTTACCCTGGACTGGTTCCGGGCCTGCTGGCTGTGGATGGCCCTCTACACCAGCATTTTGCCCTGCGTGGCGCTGGTGCTTCTGCCAGCCAGCGGCTATCTGGTACTCACCGGAGCCTCCACGCTGCCGGACTACGCCCTGGTCCTGTGTATGTCCTTCGCCGTGGGGCCGCCTCTGGTGCGGGCCATGAGCTTTATGTCGGTGATGCCCCAGCTGAGCTATAAGATCGATCAGATGGAGGCTCTGTTCAACATCCCGCCTCTTCAGGAGGGGAAACAGCCGTTTTCCAGCAGCAGTCTGGACATCCGCTTTGAAAATGTGCGCTTTGCTTATGAGAAAGACGAGGTCCTTCACGGCGTCTCCTTCTCCGTCCCACAGGGGAGCCTCACCGCCCTGGTGGGAGAGTCCGGCAGCGGGAAGTCCACTCTGGCAAAGCTGCTGGTCCACTTCTACGATGTGACGGATGGGCGCATCACGCTGGGAGGCCAGGATCTGAGAGACATCACCCTTGCCTCGCTCAATGAGCAGATCTCCTTCGTGGCCCAGGAGCAGTTCCTGTTCAACACCACCCTGCTGGAGAACATCCGGCTGGGCAAGCCCAGCGCCACCGACGCGGAGGTGCTGGCCGCGGCGGAGCGGGCCCAGTGCGGAGAGTTCCTGGGACGGCTGGAAAAAGGCATCCACACCATGGCGGGCGACGGGGGCAAGCAGCTCTCCGGCGGGGAGCGGCAGCGGATCGCTCTGGCCCGAGCTATTCTGAAAGGCGCCCCCATCGTGGTGCTGGACGAAGCCACCGCCTTCCTGGACCCGGAGAATGAGGAGAAGATGAACGCCGCCATCGCCGAGGTGATCCGGGGCAAGACTGTCATCGTCATCGCCCACCGGCTCCAGTCCATCGTCGAGGCCGACCAGATCGTGGTGCTGGAGCAGGGACAGGTGGCGGGGATCGGCCGCCACGAGGAATTGCGGAAGACCTGCCCCACCTATGAGACGCTGTGGCAGGCGGCGGAGGGCTCTGCGGCGTGGCATGTGTCCGCCGGGAAAGGAGGCGAAGAAGCATGATCGCACTGATGAAACGGATCTTGTCCGTATCCGGCCCCTATCAAGGGCGGATCAAGCTGGCCTTTGTCTTTGCCTTTTTGAAGGCCATGCTGTCCAAGGCCCCCATCGCTCTGTCCTTCCTGGCCCTGAGCGCCTTCCTCCAGGGGACCATGACGGCGCGGCTGTGTCTGTGGCTGGCGGCGGGCACGATAGGCTGCGTACTGCTGGAGTGCCTGTGCCAGAACATCGCCGACCGGCTCCAGGCCGCGGCGGGGTACATGGTGTTCGCCGACCTGCGCATGGAACTGGGGCGGCATCTGCGCCGTCTGCCCATGGGCTATTTTACCGAGGGCAACATCGGCAAGATCAGCTCCGTTCTCTCCACCGACATGTTGTTCATCGAGGAGAACTGCATGCACGATATCGCCGACATGATGAGCTATACCTTCGCGCAGGCGATCCTGGTGCTGTGGCTGGCCTTCCTTGACCCCTGGCTGGGACTGGCCGCCCTGGTGGTGGTGCTGATCATCTGGCGGTTGGGACGGGCCGCGCTGGGGAGCACCCTGGCCCACTCCGATACCCGCCAGGAGCAGAGCGAGGCTTTGACCCGCGCGGTGCTGGACTATATCGAGGGCATCGGCATCGCCAAGACCTTCAACCTGCTGGGAGAGCGTTCCGCGGAACTCACAGACAATTTCGTCCGAAGCCGCAAGGTCAGCATCGAATTTGAGCACAGCCAGGCCCCCTGGATGCGGGCGCTCTATCTGGTGTGCGGCTTAGGCTCGGTGCTGATGGTCCCCCTGTCCATCTGGCTTTACAGCCAGGGGCGGCTCTCCATCACCTTCCTGCTGGGCGTGCTGCTCTTTGTCTTTGACCTCTTTGGCCCCATCAAGGCCCTGTACAGCCAGGCCACCCGCCTGACAGTGATGAACGCCTGCATGGACCGGATCGAGGCGGTGCTGGCGGAGCCGGAGCTGCCCGACCGTGGCAGGGAGTCCCTGCCCAAGACAGGCGGCGCTCCCGAGGTGGAGTTCCGGGATGTCACCTTTGCCTACGGGGAGAAAAAAGTGCTGCACGACATCTCCTTTACTCTGGAGAAAAACCGGATGCTGGCTCTGGTAGGCCCCTCCGGCGGCGGCAAGAGCACGGTGGCCAATCTGCTCTCCCGGTTCTGGGATGTCAAGGGCGGCCAGATCCTGGTGCGGGGCAGGGACATCCGGGAGGTCCCGCTGTCCGAGCTGATGGATCAGATCTCTATGGTGTTCCAGCGGGTCTATCTGTTCCAGGACACCGTCTATAACAACATCTCCATGGGTCGGCCCGACGCCACCCGGGAGGAGGTCTATGAAGCGGCGAAGAAGGCCCAGTGCTATGATTTCATCATGGCGCTGCCCGACGGCTTTGATACCGTCATCGGCGAAGGGGGCGCCAGCCTCTCCGGCGGCGAGCGGCAGCGCATCTCTATCGCCCGCTGCATCCTGAAGGACGCCCCCATCGTCATTCTGGACGAGGCCACCGCCAGCGTGGACGCTGACAACGAGAGCTACATCCAGGAGGCCATCACCCAGCTGTGCCGGGGCAAGACCCTGCTGGTCATCGCCCACCGGCTGAACACCATCCGCCACGCAGACGAGATCCTGGTCATCGACCAGGGGCGCATCGCCCAGGCGGGTACCCATGAGGCGCTCATGGAGGAGCAGGGCATCTACCGCCGCTTTGTGACCGCCCGCTCCAATCCCACCGGCTGGTGCCGGTGAGTGCGGCGGGCTGGCACGAAACCGAAGGGGCTGTGAAACATGATTTTTCACAACCCCTTTTTTGATAGAAAAGAAATATGTTTCGCATAGTTGTGTTGTTTTCCTGCAAAAGGGCTTGCAGCCCCGGACAATTTGTAGTATCCTATGGTTAGCAAAAACTAACTCAAGAAAAAGCACATTGATTGGAAGGGATTTCAAATGATCCAATACACGATTGCAGTGGAAGGCATGGCTTGCTCCATGTGCGAGGCCCATGTCAACGACGCGGTGCGCAAGGCGTTCCCAGTCAAAAAAGTCTCATCTTCCCACAGCAAGGGACAGACTCTGATCCTTACCGAGGAGCCTTTGGATGAAGATGCTCTCCGCCAAGCCATCTCCACTACCGGCTATCAGGTCTTGTCCATTCGATCGGCCCCCTATGAGAAGAAGGGCCTGTTTTCGTTTCGCAAGTGACGATGCTGAAGGCGTGTTCGGCGTGGCGTGGATGGGATCGGACTCCACTGCCCGCAAATGTTGCTGAGGTCGAACTGCTGAACGGTCCTCCGCCGAAGGAGCCGCTGTCCATCTCGCAACCTCCGGATCTCTTCTATGTGATCTTCTGCCGCAGCGGTGGAGCGACTCTGAACTGGCCAGATGGTCAGAGATTGTGTTTAGGTCCCGGCTGGACGCTGTTCCTCTCCGGAAACGCCGGAACATATAGCTGCCGCTTTACGCAGGTTCCCTTTCAGGGCGTGATGATCCAAGAACCGGAACAGGCGGCGCTCGCCGCGCTGTCCTTTCTCTGGCCCGATCAGAAGATCTCTTTTCCAAGCCCACGGCACGGCTGTGCCGTACTGGAGGATATGCTTTGGAGTGAGTCTCTGTTCCTCACGCTGGATCAGCTGCCTTTGGACCGCCGCGGAAATTACTGTGTCTTAAAAGCCCTGGAACTGCTCTATCTGGCCCATGCCGGCGGTGGGCATCAGCCTGAATGGAGCCGACATTTGGACAGCCAGCAGACCGAACTTATGGAACGGGTCCACGATCATATTCTGGAGCATCTGGAACAGCGCCTGACGATCCAGCAGCTCTCTCAGCGCTTTGGGATCTCCGGCACGAGCTTGGAGGCATCTTTCCGGAAATTTTATGGCACCCCGATCCACCAATACATTTTGGATCTCCGTCTGGCACGGGCGGCACAACTGCTTTGCAGCACAGAGCTGAGTGTGCTCCAGATCTCCGCGGCAGTTGGATATGGAAGCGTGAGCCAGTTTGGCGTCGCTTTTAAGCGCAAATATCATATGTCCCCATCTCAATTCCGGGCAGAAGCAAAAATGTCTTTTTTCGACGGAGTTTTGTCCGATACCGTGTGACAGCGCGGAGCCTGAAGAATATAATAAAAGAATAATTTGGTGCCACTGCCCGGCAGAGAGGAGGACCCGCTTTGAAGCATCATCGTTTCTGGGCCTGGGGCGCCGTGATCTGCATGGTCATGGCCATTGTTACCGGGTATCGTCATCGTTGATCGTGAGGTGAGCATAGCATGAATATATACAAAGGTGTTGCCTTGTTTGCCGGCGGCGTGCTGTTCGGCTCTGCCGGGTTCAAGCTGTTGTCCAGCAAGGACGCGAAAAAGGCATATACACACGCTACCGCCGCAGCTCTGCGGATGAAGGAGTCCGTCATGGGGACTGTTACATCGGTTCAGGAGAACGCTGCCGATATCCTTGCTTCGGCCAAGGAGATCAATGAGGAGCGTGCGCAGGAGGGGACAGTGTCTGACGACACTCAGGAATAAACGGCGATCATTGATCCAAGAGGGGCTGCCGAAAGGCGGCCCCTCTCTATCCATGGAGGCAGAGTATGAAATTTCAGATCAAGCACGAATGTCGGGGCCGCATCCGTGTCCAGATGGCCCAGTCCAGAATGACGATGGAACAGGCCGATCTGCTGGAAGCATGGCTCCAGACGCTCCCGTATGTGGAACGGGCAGTGGTTCATGAGCGGACCCGCTGCGCAGTGATCGAGTACGGCGGCGATCGCGGTGTGATCCTGGACGCTTTGAAGCGCTTTTCCTACCAAAATAAAGCATTGGGGAAACTGGCTCCCATCCACAGCACCCGGGCTCTCACACGCACTTATGAAGAGAAATTGGTCGGTATGGTGGCCTTTAAGGCTCTCCGTACGCTCTTTTTCCCAGCGCCTCTGCGGGCGGTCTATACCGTGTTCAGATCCATTCCTTATCTGTTCCGGGCGGCTCGCTGTCTGCGCTGTAGGCGGCTTCAGGTGGAGGTGCTGGATGGCATCTCCGTAGGCTTGTCTATGATCCGTCGGGAGTTTGATACAGCAGGCTCAGTCATGTTCCTGCTTGGCCTTGGTGAACTGCTGGAGGAGTGGACGCACAAGAAGTCCGTGGACGACTTGGCCCGGAGCATGTCGCTGAACATCGACCGGGTGTGGCTGAAAACAGCGGGCGGCGAGGTGCTGACGCCCCTCCATCGAATACAGGCGGGCGATCAGCTGGCGGTCCGCATGGGCAGTATGATCCCCTTGGACGGTACGATCATAGAGGGCGAGGTCATGGTGAACCAGGCGTCCCTTACCGGCGAGTCCATCCCGGTGGCCAAGCGTCCCGGAAGCAGCGTCTACGCCGGTACGGTGGTAGAGGAGGGTGAGTGTGTTCTCACGGTCACCCAGCACTCCGGGCAGGGCCGCTATGATAAGATCGTTGCCATGATCGAAGAGTCGGAGCGATTCAAGTCCGCGGCGGAGAGTCAGGCGGCTCACTGGGCGGACAAGCTGGTCCCCTACACGCTGGCGGGCAGCGCCCTGGTCTATCTTCTGACCCGGAATGTGACGCGGGCCATGTCTGTGCTGATGGTGGATTTCTCCTGCGCATTGAAGTTGTCCATGCCCCTGGCGGTGCTGTCGGCCATGGGGGAGGCCAGCCGCTTCCACGCCACGGTGAAAGGCGGAAAATATTTGGAGGCTATGGCGCAGGCAGACACTATTGTTTTCGATAAGACCGGCACCCTGACTCACGCCAGTCCGGTCGTTGCCCAGGTGATCCCCTTTGGCGGAAAAGCAGAGTCGGAAATGCTCCGGCTGGCCGCTTGCCTGGAGGAACATTTCCCTCACTCTATGGCCAATGCTGTCGTGCAAGCGGCAAAGGAACGGGGTCTCTCCCATGAAGAGCTGCACTCTCAGGTGGAATATCTGGTGGCTCACGGCATCGTCAGTACAGTGTGCGGCGAGCGCGTTGTCATCGGGAGCGCGCACTTCGTTTTTGAGGACGAGGGCTGCACCATCCCCCCAGGGGAGTGGGAGAGGTTCGAGAGCCTGCCCCGGCAATACAGTCATTTGTATCTGGCAACGGGCGGCGTATTGGCCGCTGTCATCTGTATTTCCGATCCGTTACGGGCGGAGGCGGCCGATGCGTTGAACGCTCTGCGGGGTCTGGGCGTGAAAAAGCTGGTCATGCTCACCGGAGACAGCGAGCGCACAGCGGCGGCCATCGCCGCTCAGGTCGGCGTAGACGAGTACCGGGCGGAGGTGTTGCCGGAGGACAAGGCCGACTTTGTTCAGGCGGAGCGCGCACTGGACAGGACCGTTGTGATGATCGGGGACGGCATCAACGACTCACCGGCGCTGTCCGCGGCCGATGTGGGTATCGCCATTTGTGACGGGGCGGCCATTGCCCGGGAGATCGCGGACATTACGATCGCTGCCGATGATCTCTTTGAGTTGGTGAAGCTGCGTGCGCTTTCGCAGCGGCTTATGCGGCGCATCCATTCCAATTACCGCTTTGTTATCGGTTTCAACGGTAGCCTCATTGCCTTGGGCGCGCTGGGTGTCTTGGCGCCAGCCACCTCCGCCATGTTGCACAACCTATCTACTCTGGGTATCAGCCTGCGGAGCATGACACATCTGCTTCCTCCAAAGAAGCCCCGCCCGGAAGTAAGCCCGGCAGAAGGAAGCTGAACCTTGATCGACTTGTTGCTGTGTGATGCAAGCGCGGAATGAAATACAGAAGAGCCGGCTGGTTATCCAGCCGGCTCTCTTCATCGTGTTCGCGCCTGAGTAAATTCTGCCACCACATCGGTGCTCGGTTCCGGCCGTACCAGTAGGGGCAGGCGGCCGCCTGTCAAGTTCATTACCACGGTCGGGTTTGGCATAAGGGCGAGCTGTTCCGCATGGCAAGCGTCGGTAAAAGCGGCATCGTCCTCGGATAAGGCTGGCAGGAGCTACCCCTACCAGCGGACAAGATCGTACTGTTCCATGCCGATAAAATGATCGGCATCCGCCAAAAAGCCAATCATATGCGCTTTATACGGTTTGTGAGCGATTCCAGCATGGCATCACATGATCCTACTATAACGGCTGTTTCCCGCGGAGTGAAGCCGTCCGTTATCTTTTCATACGGTCCTGTTCATCGTCGCCCGGGATGACAAAACGGGCCTTGGCCCTTGTCTGGATCAGCAAATATCCAGAAAGAGCAGATCGCCTACATTTATCCGCGATGGGTCACTCTCAAAAGCTCTTTTTGCGGCAGAGGACATTGCAAGCGGATGGGATACACAAACTATCTGTTGATCGACAGCCGAGGGCTTCTTTGGCAACAGAAGTCCTCGGCTGTTGTTCTATCTTCTATGCTGTGTCTCGTTTAGTTTTCCCACTCTATCACCTCCACAGATCAGACTGCTGGAATGTTTTTTATTTGCCCTACAGCTCACTTTATTTAAATCGGGAACTGGCATATAACTGAAAAATCGATTGCCGCGAGCCAAGCATGGAGCACAGTGCTCTGGCCGTTTGGTCAAGCGTCAGTGCTATCCATGCACCATATAGGCCGAAATTCGATTCATATACCAGAAAGAATGTGAGAATAGGCCGCACCACCGCGATGCTGATGAGGGAGTAGGCAGCTACAAAGCCGGTGCGCCCTAGGCCGCGGAGCAGGCCGGCGTGTACCATGGCGCAGGATTCCGGGATATTGACCGCAGCTACAAAAAACATGATCTCACAGCCTAGAACCAGATCGCTGCCCTCTAGATGATAGAGCTGGAGCAAAGGCATCCGAAACAGCAGATAGGTCAATGTAGCCGCACCGCCAGTCCACAGCGCGGCCCGGCGGGACACGTCTCTGATCTGCCTCAGATCGCACGTTCGGCCTGCCCCCATAGTCTGCCCCGCTTGAACTAGGCTGGCCTTTCCAAGCCCTTGGGAAAAGCTGTAGTAGATGTCACACAGGCTGCCGCAGATATTGTGGACGCTCAGCGATGCTGTGCCCAGATCGGCTACCAGCCGGGAGAAAGTGAACATCCCGAACCGCTCCGCAGACTGCTCCAGAAATGTGCCTGCAGCGAGGGGGCTCAAGGCGCGGAGATATTCCCGTCCCGGCAGCCAACGGCCCCTGCCCCGCAGGGTGGCTGGGTGTCTCCGCTGCAGGAAAAGTATCATTGTATAGGCCAGCGTGGCGCTGGCACCGATGGCGGTAGCCAGTCCGGCCCCGAAAACACCCAGACGCGGGAATGGTCCCAGACCGTAGATCAGCAGCGCATTGAACACTACGTTGACCACGTTACCCAGAACATTGGCCGCAAGTACGCTCCTGGTATCACCGAGGCCTGCCAGGATGCCGTGTTGGACGATGGCCGGGCCGGAGAGTGCCAGACTTACCAGTGCAGGAAAGACATATTGTAGTGCCAGACCCAGATAGTCATCCTGCGCGCCGGCCAGACGCAGAAGCGGGGCGGCACCGATCCACGTCCCGACTAGGAGCAGCGCTGAGAGTCCGCATCCCAGTACAAATGAGGCGCGGGCGCAGGCGGTGAGCGGCGCGTCTGGCTGTTCGCCGTGTTGGCGGGCGACGTAAGCACTCAAAGCCACAGAGCAGGAGCGTGGTATGCAGAGGATCGCCATGCGGGGCTGGGAGAAAATGCTCACTGCCGCCACTGCCGCAGTCCCCAGAGAGGAGACCATCAGCAGATCGGCAGCGGTGAGCAGCATCAACAAAAGACCCTCTGCCGCGGCGGGCCAGGCCAACCGCCAGAACTCCTTACGGATGGCCATAGGCGATCAATGGATCTGCCGTTTGGACGCCCAGAGCAACCGTGTAGTAGAGGACGATGCCATTACATTCAGCTCGGACCTCCTGCAGGCAGTTGCCGGACATATCCTCCAAATGTCCAAGCAGCTCTCCCTTTTGTACCTGTTGGTCTAAGTCAACGACCGGGTACCAGAACCCTGCGGACGCAGCCTCCGCATAGAAGGTCTCCACGATCTCCGACTGATCCTGCGGCGGAGTATCGCCGGGCAGGATCTTCAGATGCCGCATCAGGGAGCGGATATCTTCACAGCAGTCCTCCACTTCCTGTTCAGACCAAAGGCCCTGACCGCCCCGTTCGATCAGCAGCGCCGGGACTCGTTTCTGGACTGCCCAGCTATAAAGCCCGTTCCGCGCAGTGGAGCGGACCCGATATGGAACCGCAAGCACCTCGGCAGCGGCCTGAGATGTACGGTTGATCGCATCTTCACCCACTGTCGGGATGAAGACCAGCGGACGGAGCGCTTCATTACAGTCCCCGCTATGGAGATCCACCAGTAGGTCGGCGGCGGGGTAGAGACTTTTCTCCAGGGCAAACGCCAGTCGAGCCGAGAGACTGCCCCCTGCATCACCGGGGAACGCCCGGTTCAGGTTGATGCCGTCTTCCGGCACCACCTGTTTGACTCCGGCATAAAAGGCTGAGGGATTGGCCAGCGGCAGAAGGATCACATTCCCAGACAGTTCCGCCGGATCCAACTCTCTGAACAGGCGGCGCAGTGCCTGCACCCCCACATACTCGCAGCCATGCACACCAGCCGTGACCACCAAGGTGCGGCCAGAGGCTGCGCCGCATAAGCAGATCGTCTCTAACGGCGGTGCATCCGGCACCGGGAGCGGCACGTTTTTCCGCTCGCCCGGCAAAATCGTAGTTCCACAAAAGATCATATGGCCACCTCGTGATCTTCAGTATCAAACACTATAATAGACTCCAGCAGATGACGGGCATACTCGTCCTTCGTCTCGCTGATGCGGTGGACGGGTAGATATTCGGTCACACGTCCCTGATAAAGGAACAGCACATCGTCACAGAGATAGGTGATAGAGGTCAGGTCGTGAGTGATAAACACATAGGTCAGCCCCAGTTTTTCCTTCAGGTCTCGCAGCAGATCCATCACCTGGACCTGAGTGTGTGCATCCAGAGATGAGATGGCCTCGTCAAAGAGGATGATCTCCGGCTTACAGGCTACCGCTCTGGCGATACACACCCGCTGAAGCTGGCCGCCGGAGAGCTCATGGGGGAACCGGCTGGCAAACGCGGCAGGTAGTCCGACTAACTCCAGCAGGATGGAAGTCTCCTTGCTTCGCTCCAACCTGCCGCCCTCCCGCCGCTCCCGGACAGTCAGGCCCTCCCCGATAATATCCTTGACCCTGAAACGGGGATTAGCAGAGGTGGTATAGTCCTGAAACACCACGCTGAGCTTGTTCTGCAGGTTCCGGCGCCCTGCGCGGGATCCGTAGACCGGCACACCGTCCAGAAGGACCTCGCCGCTGTCCGGCCTTAGTAGCCCGCACAGTACCCGCCCCATGGTGGATTTTCCACTGCCCGACTCTCCCAGAATGCCCAGACAGGTCCCTCTTTTCACATTCATGGATACATCAAAGAGTATCTGCTGACGAGTGTGTCCGAATATCTTTTCCTGCCGTTCCCTTCGGAAACTGACGCAGATATTTTTCAGTTCAAGCATAGGTACGCTCCTTTCCTGCCAACATCTGGCGGTACCGGCGCATCACATCCGCCCGTTTCTCCACCAGAAGTTTGGTATAGGGATCTGCTGCATGGTGGAGGATGTGATGAAAGTCACCCTGATCTACTACCAGCCCCTGATTGAGGACCACGATTCGGTCTGCGACCCGGGAGATAGCGTTCAGGTCATGGGAGATGAATACCATCGCTGTTTGGTGCTCCAGCTTTATCCGCAGCAGCTCGTTCAGGATCTCAAACTGCGTGACGGCATCGATGGCCGTGGTGGGCTCGTCTGCGATCAGCAGCGCTGGCTTCATCGAGGTCGCAATGCCGATCATGATCCTCTGGAGCATTCCGCCGGAGAGTTGGTGAGGGTACTTCTCCAGCACCTCCTCCGGGCTGCGGATCTGCATCTTCTCCAGCATTTGCAGGGAGCGTTGGCGGATATCCTCCCCGCTCCAACTGCTGTGGGCGGCAAAGGTCTCGGCGATTTGGGCACCGATCCGATAGAGGGGGTCAAAGCAAGTCATGGGATTCTGGAGGATGATACCTACTTGGCCACCCCGCAGTCGGCGCAGTTCCTCAGCGCTTTTCCCCAGAAGCTCCTCGCCCTGAAATCTGGCGCTGCCAAGCACATGGAACCCGTTGTCCAGAAGTCCCATAGCGGCTTTCATGGACATGGACTTTCCGCTTCCAGATTCCCCAAGGACGCCCAGACATTCACCGGGATATACGGAGAAGGAAACGCCTTTGACCAGTTCCACATCCTGATGGTGTCGGCCGCAGAGCAGGACATGAAGGTCCTTCAATTCCAAAACCGGTATCATTTCTCCACCTCCTTGGGATCCAGCACATCCCGCAGCGCATCACCCATCAGGTTGAAACAGCATACCAGTACCACAATGGCGATGCCGGGAGCTATCATCTGGGTTGGGTTGCTGGTGAGGACATCTTTGGCCTCGTTGAGCATGGCGCCCCACTCCGGAATAGGTGCCTGGACGCCAAGTCCCAGAAATGAGAGCGTGGAGATGTTGATGATCGCCCAGCCCACGTCCAGAGAGGCCAGCACTGCCAGATCAGAGGTAATGGACGGCAAAAGGTGGCGGAGTAGGATGGACCGCTCCGGTATCCCCACACAGCGGGGAAATTGGACGAAGTTCCGGTCGCGGTACTGCATAACACCGGTGCGGATCATGCGGGCATACCACGCCCACTTGATGAACACGTTGGCGATAATGACATTTTGGACATTGATGCCCAGAAGGCCGACCACAGCGAACACCATGATCTGGCTGGGAAAGGAGAGCATCACATCCACCACACGCATGATGACCTCTTCCACCACGCCGCGGAAGTAACCGGCCATCACGCCCAGCACCGCGCCGAGGGCGATGGTGCCCAGCATGGTCAACAGCGCCAAGCCCAGTGTGGGACGGATACCGTGGATCAAGCGGGAGAGCACACAACGGCCCAGATGATCGGTGCCCAGCGGATACTCCGGGCTGTACGGTGCGAATTTATTGAGGATGTCGGTGACATACGGATCGTGGGGCGCAAGGACCGGGGCAAAAATGCCGATCAGTGCGATCAAAAGAACGAACGTCACCGTCACTACAGCGGCACGGTTGTGCATAAAGCGTTTTCCCATATAGCTTACCCCTCCTTTCTCAATCTGGGATCCGATACTGTCTGCAAGATGTCAAATACTAGATTGAACACCACGAACAAAACGCCGATGAACAGCACATAGGCCTGGATGATCGGAAGATCCCGGTTGAAGATGGAACTGATACACAGCGTTCCCAGCCCCGGCCAGGAGAACACGTTCTCTACCACGATGGTACCGGCGATCATCTGAGGGATGCTCATGCCCATAGCCACGATGCAGGTGTGCATAGAATTTTTCAAAATATGCTTGACCAAGATGGCCCGCTGAGGCAACCCCCGAACATTGGCATATAGCACATAGTCCTGTTTCATATTCTCCAGCATATTATTTCTGATCAGGCGGATATAGGTGGAGATATAGCTGAGGGCCACCGTAAAGGCCGGCAGGATCATATGCCGCCAAGTGCCGCTCCCATTGGTCGGCAACAGCCCCAGTTTGACGCTGAAACCCCACATTAAAAGCAGGCCCACCCAGTAAGCAGGCATGGCCGTGGAGATAAAGACTATCCCCCGCATCACCTTGTCGAACCAACCGTCTTTGTATACAGCGCAAAGAAAGCCGACAGGGATGCTCAAAAGCAGCACGATCACAAAGGACGCTGCCGCCAACTGCAGTGTGGCGGGCAGGCAGCGAGCCAGTTCGCCAGCCACAGTACGGGTTGGATTGACATAGCTGATGCCAAGATCCCCCTGCAGACACCCCAGCACCCAATCAAAGTAGCGCACTAAAAAGGGCTTGTTCAGCCCTAACGCAGCCTCCATCTCCGCGATCGCCTCTTCGGTGATGATAGGCGTCTGTTGGATCCGGAGCACTACCTCCGCTGGGTTGGAGGGGATCATATTGATGAATACAAAGCAGACAAAGGAGATAGCCAACAACAGCGGAATAGCCATCAACAGTCTGCGGATCACATAGCGTTTCATGGATACCCCTTTCTCGTTCTGTTTTTAGGTGAGGCTCAAAGCGAGGGCCGTTTCATCTGAAACGGCCCTCGCTGTCAGAACCATATTACTCGAAGTACATATTTGCAAAATCCACGTCATACTGGTCGGTGCCGAAGTGGACGCCCTTCAAGTCGGAGGTATAGAGGGCCTTGTTTGTCTCATAGGTCAGAGGCAGGTAGACCGCATCCTCGTGGAGCCGGGTCAGAACGAAGGTATAGAGTTCCTGACGCTTGGTCTCATCGGTGGAGGTGAGGATGTCCGTGATGACCTGATCGATCTCAGCCTTGTCTGCCAAGCCCTGTTGGGCCTCGTAGTCGCCATATACCGGTGCCCGCATGGCAGCCAGGGAGGACTGGGGATCATAGGGCATTCCCCAACAGATGTTGAACACCATGTCGAAGTTGCCGGCCTTCATATTATCGCGGTAGGACTGCTCCTCCTCGCCGTGGATGCTGAGAGAGATACCCAGTTTTAGGTACTCGCTTTGGAGAAACTCGGAGATGGTCTTTTCCGTAACACTGTCGCTGTTGTAGAGCAGGTCCAATTCCAGTTTCTTACCGTCCTTGGTGCGGATGCCGTCGCCTCCCATGACCCAGCCGGCCTCGTCCAACAGGCTGCCGGCCTTAGCTGTATCGTAGGCGTATGCCTCCAGCCCCACATCGCAGTAGGGGACCGTAGGGGAATAGAGGGTATCGGCCGCCGGCTCCAGACCATAAAAAATACCATCGGAAATGGCCTGACGGTTGGTGGCGTGCTGCAGAGCCTGACGCACCGGCAGCTCGCTGAGGATATCCCGGGTGGTATTCAGAACGATGTGCCGGGTAGAGGTGGGATCGGATAGGCTGACGGTGAACTTCTCACTGTCCACATACTGGCTGATAGCATCGGCATCCAACATATTTTTACCGAAGATCAGGTCGATCTCTCCATTCTCCAGCGCCATGATACGGGTCTGGTTGTCCGGGATGACCTTGACAGTGATCTTCTGGATGGCGGGGGCATCGCCCCAGTAGTTCTCATTGCGTTCGAAGATCGCGTACTCATCGGTGACGAAGTCAGTAAGTACATAGGGGCCTGTGCCGATGTAACCGTCGACACCGTTCATGGTGCTGCCGTCTACCATGCAGTTGGGGGAGATCATAGCAAAGGGGCGGATACAGGCCAGCTCAGTGAGCATGGGGTAGTACGGCTCACTCATCTCAATGACAAAAGTGTCACTGTCTGGCGCCGAAACGCTGACCAGCAGGTTCATCATCTCCAGCCAGGTATGCCGTTCCCTGTTCTCCAGTATGGCATTGAAGTTAGCAAGAATGGCATTGGCGTCGCAGGGCGTTCCGTCGGAAAAGGTCACGCCATCGCGGATATTGAAGGTGTAGATCCGGCCGTCCTCGCTGATAGTCCAATCCTCAGCCAGGCACCCTACATAGCCGTCCTCGGTATTGCTCACCAAGGTGTCGTAGAGCATAGCTTGAGCGTACATCTCACCAGCGTATAGATGTGGGTTCAGATCCCGGATATCGCGATAATTGACGAATACTAATTCGTCGCGCGCCTCGGTGTCACTATCTGTACTGGCTGTAGTGTCCCCGTTTTCCTGCCCGCAACCGGCGAGCGAAGCCAATAGCAGCGCGCTGCTGAACAGTATAGCTAAAAGTCGTTTTCTCATAGGTGCCTCCAGTTTCGAAATTACAGTCATATGCCGTGCATGGTTAGTATACAGCGGTTAGCATAAACTTACCAGAGGCGAGTTTTTCATGGATAGGCATAACCAAATGTTATACCCTCACAGCATTTCCCTAAACCGATCCACTAGCCAGCGTGCCTGAGGGGAGAGGGAGCGTTCGGGGGTTCGGACATAGCCGATCTGAAGAAACGGTTCACAGCCGTTGACAGCCAAAGGTTTGATGTCATATTGCTCATAGGGCTTATACATGAAGTTAAGGCCCAAATTACACACATCCGTGTGGAGCAGAAAATTAGTGACCGCATGGTCGCTGTTACTGTATATCACATGTTTCATAACATGGGGGTCGATAGCGCCCATACTTACTGTTTCAAGATGATGCTCCATGGAAAAGAAATCCCGCACCCCTCGCATGAATTTCAAATTGGGCAGATCGGAAAAATTCACACTGTCTGCATGGTAGAGAGGGTGGTTAGGGCCGACGTAGACACAAATGCTCTTTTCACATAAAGGAACAAATTCCAGTTTCTTGTGAGAAAGAATATGCTGGAAAGTAGCGACCTGCTTACGTGCCACATAGACGATCCCGATCTCAGAGATCCCTTGGTGTACATGATCGGTGATCTCCTCTACCGTACCCTCGTGGTGTTCGATATGAATGGCGCTGCCCCACGTTTGATAAAAGTCTACCAACAAGCGCGCTATCATGTTGCTGGGATAGGTGGACAGGTTCAGACTGTCCTGTTCGTCAGGAACCGCCAAGGAGGAGATCGTGGCTGCCGTTTTCAAGATGGTCTGAGCATGTTCCAGAACGGTTTTTCCATAGGGAGTGGGCTGTACGCCTTTTGCGTTCCGGATCAGGAGCGGACGCCCCAATTCGTGTTCCAAAGCGCGTATCGTTTTGCTGATATTCGGCTGTGTCATGTACATACAGGACGCGGCTTGTGAAAAGCTTCCTCTTTCGCAAGCAGTCACAAAAATCTCTAATTGCTTAATATCCATGGCTACCTCTCTCTGTCTGCAGTTAGCTTAGTCTAACTTAAATATACTATTTTTTTCTGCTGTGAGCAAGTGTTACCACATTTTTGTTTGTTTTACTGAGCCTTTGGCAGAGGTAGCTTGTTGCTGTGCTCTATGCATTTAAGCTGGAAAGATCCCGCCATTTCAAGGTGCCTTTCGCCTGACGGCAGAGAGGCAGGCTGTAAAATATCGAAATGCTTCCATAACTCAAATGGGGGAGCCACTAAACCAGAGGCTCCCCCATTTGGGCGTTTATGATGGTGTCACGGAAACAAGGGTCTGTAGCCTTGCGCGTACACGGCTTGGATAAAAGCCGGCGTTCATTTTATGATGCAGTTTGTAAATGCTACTGGAACCCTCCACCCACCTGCTGTCAAGGGGGAGAGTCGACAAGCGCGTGGAGCACCCTCATCGAGAACGCATGTTCAGGCCGCTGGGCAAGCAAATAGAACACACCGAACTCCATAGGTGTCAGCTCTATGGAGTTGCCATGCCCAAATATTTGACAACGCGCGGCGCCGATATGCGAAGCATTGCAGCGCAGCGTGGCAGAGGGGATATCCGTACATATGACCAGCCCGGATCCCCTGTGAGCGGCATGATCTTCTCCGCGGTTTCTCGTCATCCTCAGCAGGCGAGCATGTAAGCAGTTTTTTCGCTATATCACTCTGTAGATTAGGTCGGCAGAACACTTTCTATTTGCCAAGCAGCCTGATTTTTGAAAACTGTTATCGCGGGCTGCCTTGCGGCAGGCATCCTGTTCGGTGAGCCTCGGCTCCATTTTTGCGACTACAAGCAAGTGGGAAAATGGGTGCATGCAGATGCCGCGCGCACCACATCGGTCAAACGAAGAAAGCAGTCTTTCGCTATGAGACGGGGTCCTCGCTCGTTCGATATGACCGCCGTATGGCGCACGCTGGGAGCAACCTTCCTGTGCATGGCCGTATCCACAGGATCGCGCCATGCTTTTTCTGGCGCACGAGCACTGTCTCCAGAAGGCGTCTCACTAGACTATAGGGCCTTGATGTTTTTGCGTTAAGTTCGTTTGGGATTTTTGGGAAACCATCCCCGCTCTACCCGCTGCGCCTGTTCTTTCAGTTCCCGGATGCTCCAGAGAAAAGCCACGCCCACAAGCCCCAAAAGGATAGCGGGCAATCCCTGTACAAACAGCGCCAAACCCAGGCAAATCAGGCCACACAGGAGAAACAGCGGCCAGATTTTTTGAGAAAAGTGGTATTCGCACCAAATCACCAGCGGATGAAAGGCCCCGATCACCAGCAGAGAGGCCG
Source organism: Agathobaculum sp. TL06 (assembly GCF_054658635.1). Classification (NCBI taxonomy): domain Bacteria; kingdom Bacillati; phylum Bacillota; class Clostridia; order Eubacteriales; family Butyricicoccaceae; genus Agathobaculum; species Agathobaculum sp. TL06. Next base: position 104,323 of record NZ_BAAGGY010000002.1, on the reverse strand, counting down.
CTCCGACTACGATCCCTTCAAAATTCAATTCCATAGATATCACCTCCGCCTCCATTATATAGCAGAGCCTTGCGGACGGGCAAGCCACTCTATCAAGCCTCCAGCTTCCAGCTGTTGGCCTGGGCCCGGACATGGACGAAGTCGGCATACAGGCCCGGCTGGGCGATCAGCTCCTCGTGCGTGCCCCGCTGAACAATGTGTCCGCCATTGAGGACCAGGATCTGATCGGCATTGCGCACCGTTTTCAGCCGGTGGGCAATAAGGATCAGAGTTTTTCCCTTTGTGAGAGAGGAGATGGCGGTCTGGAGTTCCTCCTCATTCTCCGGGTCTACGCTGGCTGTGGCCTCGTCGAGAATAACAATGGGGGCATCCTTGAGCATGGCCCGGGCGATGGAGATACGCTGTTTCTCTCCCCCGGAAAGGGAGCCGCCGCCCTCGCCCAAAACCGTGTCGTAACCATCCGGCAGCGCCATAATGAAATCGTGGCAGCAGGCAGCTTTGGCGGCAGCCACCACCTGCTCATGGGTAGCGTCCGGGCGGCCAAACTTGATGTTGTTCTCCACGGTATCGTTGAAAAGATACACCGACTGGAACACCATGGAGATATTTTTCATCAAGCTGTCCAGCTTGTACTCCCGTACATCATGGTCGCCCACAGTGATCCTGCCGCGCTGGACATCCCAGAAGCGGGCGATAAGATTACATAAGGATATCTGATAAAAATAAGATATCGAAGGAGGGCTCAACATGGGACGAAGATACACAGAGGAGGAGCGGCGGGAGGCGCTGAAGCTGGCAGAGGAAATCGGCGGGGCGGCAGCAGCCCGGCGGCTTGGGATCAAAGAGGACACGCTCTACGGCTGGCGCAGCCGCCAGAAAGAGCAGCAGGCCGCGCTGGAGGAAGCCATTGCCGGTCGGAGCGAGGCCTACCTGCTGGCAGAAAATGCGCGGCTGCAGGCCCAACTGAAGCAGGCGCAGCAGGACGTGGAGATTCTGCAGGAGGCGCTGGGTTTTTTCGTCAAGCGCCGGAAACCGTGAGTCCCAACCGTAAGCACCGATTCATCCAGAGGTACCGCAGCCGCTGGAGCGTCGTCAGCATGTGCCGTGTGTTGGGGATCAGCGAGCAGGGATATTATCGGTTTCTCCGGCGGCCGGAAAAGGGGCGATATGACCAGATGCTATTGGAACAGATCTATGAATGTCTGCGGGAAGATACAGAAAACGGCGAAAATTACGGTGTACGACGCATTATTATGTGGCTGAGATTGCATAAAAACTACACTGGTGGGGACCGCAGGATTTATCGCATCTGTCGGGAACACCATTTGACCATCCAGCGGAGGCGCCGCTCCAACGGTATCACCAAAGTCGATCGCCAAGCAGAAAAGTCAGAAAACCTCATCAAACGGGACTTTACCGCAGAAAAACCAAACGAAAAGTTTCTCACAGACATCACAGAAATCCATTGCAAAGATGGAAAACTATACCTTGCGGCAATCTTGGACTGCTTTGACGGCAGCATTCAGGGCTTTGCCATGGCGGAACATACGCAGGCGGAGCTATGCGTGGAAGCCTTGGAGAACGCCTGCCGCGGCGCTGAGGTGCGCGGCTTGATTCTGCACTCCGACCGTGGCAGCCAGTTCACCAGCCGGCTGTTCCGCGCTGCGCTCCAGCGCCATGAGATCCGGCAGAGCATGAGCGGCACAGGCCGCTGCTACGACAACGCTAGAATGGAGAGCTTCTTTGCCACACTGAAGAAAGAAAAGCTCTATCCGGCAGACGCGACTTTGCTGAGCCGCGCCGTTGTCAGGAGTATGGTGTTCCGCTATATCCACTACTACAACCTTCGCAGGATCACCTCGGTCAATGGCGGCCTGCCGCCGTTGGTATACAGGAGAAAATACTTTGATGCAATTTCTCAGCCTGCCGCATGAGACGTGGCCGCTGGGGTAAATTCAAATCCTTGCATTTCACGACTAAACCATTCTTGACAACTCCATTTTGATATCGCGTTTAAAGCAGACGGTACGAATGCAGCACAGGCGGCCCGTATTGACGGTGTACGCCTCAGCGGCAAAATCGAGATGATTGAAAACTCCATTGCCGCAGAGGTGTCTTTCTCCATGAACAGTGCGAGCCCGCGGGAAAGGGTGTTCAGCGGCAGCGTTAGGAGTTCGAGGAGACTATCGACCTGATTGATAGCAGGATACCCAATCCGGAAAAGTATGTAACGGAGGTGCTGACGCTGAAAAGCTTACAGCAGGGGCTTCAACGCCAGATCGCTTCGAACAATCGAATGCTCAAGTTTGCAATCCTCCCATAAGCGTTATTTCGTGCCAAATATCTTTTCGTATTTTTGTAGGTGCCAGAAAATATTGGAATATCAGGCCTTTCCGGCATTTTATTTTTTGGAGAACTCAATTGCATTCTGGTGTATCAGGACTCCATAGAAGAAAAGAGCAAGATCGAGCCAATCGATATTATATGCATGACGCCACAATGTTATTTTTATATCATGACAAACTTGATGTTGACAAAATTGCTCGAATAGTATATGCTGAAATTAGCTTGCGAAAGCATTTTTTGGAAATTTATTGTTATTTATCACACATGACGGGCGGGATGGAAGGATGAAATTGCAGGATTTTGCGAGTGTTCGCAGTGGACTGGTCTTGTCGAGAAAACAGGCCAAAGAGCCAAGTGAGTATCGATACCCCTTGATTAATCTGCGATGTATCCAGCAGGAAGGGACAATTCAACTGAATGAGGCCGATATTTATGAAGCAAAACAACCGCTGAAGAAAGAATACCTTTCTCAACGGGGAGATATTGTGATTCGTCTTACCGCACCTTATACTGCAGTTTTGATTGATGATACCATATCTGGGATGGTGATATCTTCAAACTTCGTAGTGATTCGGATAGAAGATGAACGGCTGATACCAGAGTATCTTTTCTGGTTGCTGAACACTTCAAAAGTGAAGCGGAGTTTTTACGAGAATACGACCAGCAATATGCTTGGCGCAGTAAAAACAAAATTCTTGATGGACTTGGAGCTTACAGTCCTCCCAGTTGAGGATCAGCACAAAATCGCATGGTTAAATTTGCTTGCTAAAAAAGAGAGTCGACTGCTTAAAGAGTTAGCGGCAGAAAAAGAAAAGTTATATTCCGGTCTGCTGGATTATACGTACAAAAGAGCAAAGAGAGGAAAATAGAGATGACAACCAGAAAAGATATTGAGCAAGTCCTGTGGAACGCCTGTGACAGTTTTCGCGGCAAAATCGATAGTTCCCGTTATAAGGATTATATTCTCTCCATGCTGTTCGTGAAGTACCTCAGTGATGTTTCCAAAGAGAGACGTGAGGAGTGCATCAAACAGTATGACGGTGATATGCGCCGAGTGGAACGGGCTATGAGCCGTGAGCGCTTTGCAATGGACGAGCAGTCTACCTTTGGCTATCTCTATGCCAATCGGAACGATGCTGAAATCGGCCAGAAAATCAATGTAGCGCTGAATCATATCGAGGAGCACAACAGTGGAAAGCTGCGCAATGTATTCCGGGCCATCGACTTCAATTCTCAGGTAGACTTTGGTGAACCCAAAGAGAAGAACGCGACCCTGCGTAACCTGCTGGAGGATTTCAACGGGCTGGATCTGCGTCCCAGTCAACTGAGCTCTGCCGATATTATCGGAGATGCCTATGAGTATATGATTTCCATGTTCGCTTCTGATGCAGGAAAGAAAGGCGGGGAGTTTTTTACCCCCAGTCAGGTCTCCGAACTGGTGGCTTCTCTAATGCAGCCCAAAGAGAATGATCGGATCTATGATCCCACCTGCGGCAGCGGTGGTTTACTGTTGAAAGCCCATAAGAAAGTGCCCAGCGGAAAGGTAGCTATCTACGGGCAGGAACTCAATGCACAGACATGGGCGCTTTGCACCATGAATATGTTCTTGCACGGTGTGGATGACGCTCGAATCTGGCAAGGTGATACCCTATCCAATCCCCAGAATGTCGAGGATGATAATTTGATGAAGTTTCAGGTGGTAGTGGCAAATCCCCCTTTTAGTCTGGACAAGTGGGACAGCGGGTTCCTTTCGGAGGCCGAAGCGGACAGCAGGGGGAAAAAGAGAATGTCTGCTGAACTGGATCAATACCACCGTTTCGATTGGGGTGTGCCTCCCACCTCCAAAGGTGATTACGCCTTTGTGTTGCATATGCTCTCCAGTCTGGATGCGGAAAACGGCCGTATGGCGGTGGTGCTGCCTCATGGTGTCCTGTTCCGCGGGGCCAGCGAGGGTAAAATCCGCCGTCAACTGGTGGAGATGAATCTGCTGGATGCGGTCATCGGCCTTCCAGCCAACTTGTTTTACGGCACTGGAATCCCAGCCTGTATTATGGTGTTCAAGAAGAACCGCACTTGTCAGGATGTGCTGTTCATCGATGCTTCTGGGGATGGAAACTTCGAGAAGGGTAAGAACCAAAATGTCTTGCGGGACAGCGATATTGAACGCATTGTCGATACCTATCAATCGCGGCAGAATGAGGACAAGTTCAGCTATGTGGCCTCTTTCGATGAGATCAAGGAGAACGACTTCAATCTGAATATCCCCCGGTATGTGGATACCTTCGAGGAAGAAGAACTGGTGGATATTGATGAGGTGCAGCGTAATATTGCCAATATCGAGGCGGAACTGGCGAAAGTACAGACACAGATGAAGAAATATTTGGAGGAACTGGGACTATGAGTGGTGAACTGGCGAATGCTGGGAAAATGTTGATTTATCAAAACGAAAAGGGCGATACCAAGATAGATGTCTATTTTGAGGAAGATACGATCTGGATGACTCAGCGCTCCATGGCGGAACTCTATCAGGTAACTCCGCAGAACATCACTACGCACATTAAGCACATTTATGGTGATGGTGAATTAGAACAGGGGGCAACTTGTAAGAGTTACTTACAAGTTCAGACGGAAGGAAATCGTCAAATTCGCCGTGATACAAAATTCTACAATCTCGACATGATTCTGGCCGTTGGTTATCGGGTGCGGAGCAATGTGGGCATACACTTCCGTCGGTGGGCCAGCAGTATTCTGACCGAGTATATGAAGAAGGGCTTTGCCCTCAATGACGAGCGGCTGCGCAATCCCCGTGAATTCGGTGCCGACTACTTTGATGAATTGCTGGAGCGGATTCGAGATATCCGCGCCAGCGAGAAGCGGGTGTATCAGAAGGTCAAGGAGATTTTCGCCCTCTCGGTTGACTACGACAGCAAAAGCCAGATTGCCCAGAATTTCTTCAAGTCGGTGCAGAATAAGCTGGAATATGCCGCCACAGGCCACACTGCGCCAGAGATCATTGCTTCCCGTGCCGATGCCTCTAAGGATAATATGGGTCTCACCTCGTTCAAGGGGGCAAAGGTGCGCCGGGGCGATGTGACGGTAGCAAAAAACTACATGACCCACGAGGAGATCAGCACGCTGAATCTTATTGTGAATATGTATCTGGACTATGCGGAGTTGCAGGCCAAAGGACACCACCCCATGCACATGGCGGACTGGGAGAGCAAGCTGGGCGATTTCCTGCGCTTCAATGGCCGGGAGGTTTTGGAGAATTTCGGCACAGTCAAACGGGAAGTGGCGGAAAAGCTGGCACTGGAGCAATATGAGCAGTACGACGCTCACCGCCGGGCGCTGGAAGCGGCGGATGATATGGACGAGCTGACTGCGGATGTGAAGCGGCTGAAACGAAAAAGATAGGAAGGCTTTATGTGGGAGATATAAAATATAGTAAAAAAATAGTTATTAAGAGAAAGATTCTAAAAGAAGATGATATTCTCCGTATTGCAAAACTGGTTCACGAACAATTCCAGGAAGGAGATTATGAAGAAGAATACAACATTTTATTTGATGATCAGAGCAGTATTAGCAGTAAGAATAGCATAGATGTATTTAGAACTGACGAATTTAGGCGGAGGCGAAGTGAGCGCATCTGGCTGATGTATAGGTCAAAGGGATTGAATAATCAGATTGAGATAAAATTATATAATTCTTTCCTTACATTAGCAGATAGCACCGTGGAAATCAGCAGCAGAGATAAAGAATGGTATCACTCCATTTGCAATGAGATTTCGACCATTATAGATGAAGTGGAAAAACAAAAAATTAATATAACACTTGAGGTAAAATATTTTAGTGCAACAGTGATTGGCATTATCGAGGGATTATTGCTTTCCTTTTCTTTGAATAAGGTTTTCTTGGGTATGCTTACCGATTCTCAGTTTGCTTTAGTGGGCAGCATGTCCAGTGTTATATTTTTGTGGATAAACTTATATTTTTTGGGGCTGATAGAGAAGGCATATCCAAATATCGAGTTTGCATTTGGCCCTCTATATCTGAACAAGAGTCAGAAAATACGAAATAGTTTGGGAATTTTTGTTCCATTCCTAATTGATTTAGTGTTTTTCGGCTTGGGTTTTCTAGGTTAAGGGGGTGATGATATGAATCCAGAAATTAAACAGCGAATAGAGCAGATATGCTGCGGTGAGCAACCAGAGGGATATAAAAAGACAAAAGCAGGGATTCTCCCTGCTGATTGGGATGTGCATATGCTTGGAGAATGCCTTAGCCGTGTGGAGAAACCTGTAGAGGTTAAGCCTAACGAATTGTACACTCAAATCGGTATCCGTTCCCACGGGAAAGGCCTTTTCTATAAAGAACCAGTTACAGGCGCAGCACTGGGAAATAAGGCTGTTTTTTGGATTGAGCCAGACTGCTTTATAGTGAATATTGTTTTCGCATGGGAACAGGCAATCGGAAAGACCACACAATCTGAAGTAGGAATGATTGGATCTCACCGTTTTCCGATGTACCGTCCTATAAACGATAGAGCTGATATTGATTACCTGATTTCCTATTTTTTAACAAAGCGGGGAACCGATATTCTGGAGGCAGCATCTCCTGGAGGCGCAGGGCGAAACAAAACACTGGGACAAGATCGCTTTTTGAAAAGCAAAATCATACTTCCGCCCATTGAAGAACAACGAAAAATTGCCGCCATCCTCACCACCCAGGACAAGGTAATTGAACTGAAAGAAAAGTGCCTTGCCGAAAAGCAACGGCAGAAAAAGTATCTCATGCAGCAGTTATTGACCGGGAAAAAGCGCCTTCCGGGGTTTAGTGGACAATGGGAGATAAAAGGGTTTAATCAGGTTTTTACATTTGATGCCACAAACACATTTTCAAGAGAATGTATGTGCGAAGATAGTACAGGGGTAAAAAATATACATTATGGTGATATACTTGTAAGATATGGAGAAGTTCTCAAACTGTCTGAACAAGAAATACCGTCATTGCTTTCGGATATCGGTGCAAAAATTACCACCTTTGTTGATGATGGAGATGTTGTTATTGCTGATACCGCTGAAGATTTGACTGCTGGTAAAGTAGTTGAGGTACAGGAAACGCATGGGAAAAAGGTTGCAGCTGGACTGCATACTATGTTGTGTAAACCTATAAAAGGTTGTTTTGCGCCAGGGTGGTTAGGCTATTATATGAATTCTGAAACCTATCACAAGCAGCTTGTTCCATATATAGCTGGAGTTAAAGTAATGTCAATATCTAAAGGTAATATTGTGAAGACACATATATTGGTGCCGCCTATTGAGGAACAAACCGCTATTGTTAAAGTTTTTTCCACTACTGACCATGAAATTGACCTGCTCCAGCGGGACATTGAGCAAGAAAAACAAAAGAAAAAAGCCCTGATGCAACTATTGCTGACAGGAATAGTAAGGGTGAAGGTATGAAATGTCCGCATTGTGCAACCGGAGTATATATTGATTGGTACAAGGTCACCTTTCCGATTCCTTCCCCGGATGATGAAGATGATCGAGGCGGGTATACAATTCAATACGGTTTTTGTCCAGAATGTGAAAACTAATTATTAAATTGCAGCATGGTTCTGAAGTTGGCTATACCATGGAATATTGGATAGATGATATTGACGAAGATAGTGTGATTTATCCTCGCTACTCTGTAGGGAGAGTACTCGACCAGTATGTTCCTCTCAAATATGCGCAACTATTTCATGAAAGTGAAGAGGTTAATAACATCAGTCCCCGCGCCAGCGCGGCTCTTAGCCGATACTTATTGCAAATGCTCTTGCATGAAGAATTGCATATTCAAAAGAGAAACCTTGAAGATGAGATAAAGGAGTTAGAAAGCAGGAGCAATATTCCCGCTAATCTTATTACCATGCTCCAAGTTATGCGTAGAGTTGCAAATTTTGGTGCGCATCCGAAAAAGAGCACCAACAGCAACGAGATTGTGGAAGTAGAGACGGGCGAATCAGCTGTTATGCTTGATCTGTTAGAAGAAGTGTTTGACTATATTTTTGTTAAACCAAAACAACAGGAACTTTTTTTGAAAGGCATTGAAGAAAAGTATGGAATTAAGCCATAAGCGAGGCGGGATTTCCCGCTCCGCTATTCCTGCTTTTACTGATATTTCCGAAAGGAGGCAACCATGGACAAATCCTTGTACTTAGAAAAGAATATCAGCCAGCAGCCGGCCATTGCTCTGCTGCGATCCATGGGCTATACCTACATATCCCCGGAGGACTGCGAGGCGCAGAGAGGCAGCCGGTACCATGTGCTGCTGAAAGACATTCTCCGAGGCCAGCTGCGGCGGCTCAACCGCTATTCCTTCGCCGGTGCGGAAAACGAGTTCTCCGCCGCAAACATCGAGCGGGCTATGGAGGATCTGGACGAGCCCCTCACCGATGGCTTGGTGCGCACCAGTGAAAAAATCTATGACGCGCTGCTGCTGGGCAAAAGCTATCCAGAGACTGTAGGAGAGGGTAAAACCCTCAGTTTCAATCTGAAGTATATTGACTGGGAACATCCGGAGAACAACCTGTTCCATGTCACCGAGGAGTTTGCAGTAGACAGTCAGGACAAGATTCACAATGCCCGGCCGGATATCGTGCTGTTTATCAACGGTATCCCTTTCGCTGTCATTGAGTGTAAAACGCCCCAGATCAGCGTAGAACAGGCTGTGGAGCAGAATATCCGCAACCAGCAAAAGGAATATATTCCGCAGCTCTACAAGTTTGCCCAGATTGTAATGGCGACCAATAAAAACGCCGTGAAGTACGCCACCACCGGCACGCCCAAGAAATTTTGGAATATGTGGAAGGAGCAGGACACCGCTTTTCTGGAAGGGACACTGGCTCAGCATGTGACTGACCGCATCCCCACTGAGCAGGATCGGAATTTGATTTCTCTGTTCAGCAAAGAACGGGTCATGAAGCTGATCCGGTACTTTGTGCTCTTTGATGCCAATGTAAAGAAGATCTGCCGGTATCAGCAGTATTTCGCTATCAAAGAGATTATCAAGACCATTGGGCAGCCGGACGAAAAGGGCAACCGCCAAAGCGGCGTCATCTGGCATACTCAGGGAAGCGGCAAGAGCCTGACCATGGTTATGCTGGCAAAGTATATCTTAATGGAACTGTCCGATTGTAACCCGAAAGTAGTCATTGTCACTGATCGTAAGGAATTGGATCGCCAGATCGCTGCTACATTTGCGCACACCCGTCTCAATCCTGCTCGGGCCACCAGCGGACGGAATCTGGTGGAGCTGCTGAATAGCGGCAAGGCGGATGTGGTTACTACCATCATCAATAAGTTCAACACTGCTGAAAAAATGGCGAACAAGATTTTTTCACGGGATGTGTTCCTATTGGTGGATGAGAGCCACCGCTCCAACTATGGCCTGCTGGCCACCAAAATGAGAGCAGTGTTCCCCAATGCCTGCTACATCGGCTTTACCGGTACTCCTTTAATGAAAAAAGAGAAGAACACCATGGCGAAGTTCGGAAAGCTAATCCATAAATATACCATCAAGGACGGCGTGGAGGATGGAGCCATTGTGCCGCTCATTTACGAAGGTCGTTTTGTGGAACAGAATGTGGACGAGGCAAATATCGACCTCTGGTTCAAACAGACCACCAAACGGCTCGCGGAAGCGCAGCGGGATGACCTTTCTCGGAAATGGAGCAGTCTTCGCCGCCTGACCTCCACCGATGCCCGTATCAAGCGGATCGCTCTGGACATCAATGAGCACTTCATTGATGGGTACAAAGATACTGGCTTTAAGGCTATGCTGGCCACTAACTACAAGCGGGATGCGATTCGGTATCTGGAGTGTTTTGAGCAATTTGGGAATTTGAACTGTGCCGTGGTGATCTCACCGCCTGATCTCCGGGAAAGTGTAGACGATATAGACGAGGGTGCCGACGATAAGGTCATTGCCTACTGGAATAAAATGATGAACCGCTACGGTGACGCAGATACCTACGAAGAGGCGATGAAGAACCAGTTCTGCACAGGGGACATCGATATTCTTGTCGTGTGCAGTAAGCTGCTCACTGGCTTTGACGCCCCCATCTGCCAAGTGCTCTACATCGACAAAGAGTTGAAAGAACACGGCCTGCTCCAGGCTATTGCCCGCACCAATCGTCTGTATGAAGGCAAGGACTATGGCCTTATTGTGGACTACCGTGGACTGATTGAAAAGCTGGATACTGCTATGGATCTGTACAGCGGTGCCGGGCTGGAGAACTTTGACAGCGGAGACCTAAAGGGGGTTGTGGTGGATGTTATGTCCTCTGTGGCTGACCTGCGGGAAGCCTATACCCGGCTGACAGAATTATTTGCACACTTGAAAAATTCACGCGACACTGAAGAAGTGGAAGTGTTTCTTGCTGACGATAAGAAGCGAGAGAACTTTTATAATCTCCTCTGTGCTTTTGGCAAAGCGTTAAATATGGTGCTGAATGCGGAACAGGCATATGCAGCCGTTCCGAAAGATGAATTGAAGCGGTATCAAAACACGTTTATCTTTTTCTCCAAGGTGCGCCGCAGCGTGAAAACCCGTTACTGTGATGCCATTGATAACCGGGAATATGAGCCGCTGATGCAAAATCTTCTGGATACACACCTCTCGGTAGCTGGTCTGAAGCAAATTACCAGCTCCATCGATATTCTGAACAAGGATGACTTTGAACGCGAATTAGAGGAATTAGGTTCGCTCCGTGCAAAGGCAGATGCCATTACCAGCAAATTGACCCGTAGCATCAGCGAAAAGTATCAGGAGAATCCTGCCTATTATGACAGTTTCTCCAAGCGAATCAAAGAAGCGTTGGAGCAATACAAGGAAAAGGTGATTTCCGAGGCAGAATATCTGGCAAAGATGCGTACCATCATGGAAGACTATCGCGCTGGAAAAAGCACTGTGACCTATCCGGAATCCATTAAGAATAATGTCCATGCTCAGGCGTTTTACGGCGTTCTGTCTGCGGTGTTCGACGAAGCAAAGGAAGCGGAAGTTTATCCTGATTTTGCTGCAGAGGTTGCGGAAGAGATTACAAAAATTGTGGCCAACCACAGTCAAGTGGATTGGACCAACAACAAAACAATTCACGACCGAATCTCGCAGGATATTGATGACCTTTTTTATGACTACGAGAAAGAACGGGGATTAAAACTGTCTTTTGACACCATTGATAAGATCATCGAAAATGTCAAAACAGTAGCACTTCGGAGATTTTGACAGCAATGGCGCAGGAAAGAACTGTTTTATATGAAAACAATGAAATTCGCTACCTTCTGGAACAGAAGCAAGTGAAAAATCTGAATCTGCGGATTCATAAGGACTGCATGGTTTATGTTTCAGCTAATCCAGCTATCCCGGCTGAAAAAGTTGATGAGTTTGTAGTGAGCAAAGGAGCCTATATCTGCTCATCACAAAGAAAGTTTCGTGAGATGGCGCAATATGCCCCTCAACCCAAACAATATGTCAGCGGAGAGACATTCTATCTGCTGGGCAGAGGTGTTCGCCTGAAAGTGAAGAAAAATCTGCGGGACACAATTTCTTCTGATGGGATTTATCTGCATCTTTGTGTGAAAGACACAGAAGACTTTGTAAAAAAGCAAAAGATGGTGACCCGTTACCTGGATGAACAGTGCCGAACTGTTTTTGGTGAGATCATTCTGGAAACCTATCCTGTATTTCAAAAATATGGAGTACCGATGCCAACATTGCGGATTCGTGATATGGAGACACGGTGGGGCTCTTGCTTGGCAAAAAAACGGATTATTACACTGAACAAGCGTTTACTGGAAGCCCCCCGAAACTGTATCGAATATGTCGTAATGCATGAGTTCTGTCATTTCATTCACCCAAATCATTCAAAGCAGTTTTATGGTTTTTTGACCATGATTATGCCTGACTGGAGGGAACGCAAGGCTATTTTAAACTGTAGTGCAGCGTTTTGGTTATGATAGAAGAAAAATGGAAAGAATGGGGAGGGAATTTTGCTGATACCCAGCGTACAGAGCGGTGTCAGACGAGAGGCAGTATCCCATAGACCACCAGTACAGTAGCGAATAGGAAATGATTGCATATGCATTTTTGTTAGATCAAGTTGCCATACTGCGCTGGATGGGATACGGTTTGTAGGATTCAGAAAGATGGCAATATGAGTCCAAATGGTTCCTTGTTGCGGTATCAACAGGCTGAAGTGGTTCAAACTGGATGCGGCACGGGAAAGATCATTAGTGAAGAATCCTTGTCTTATTACGTTACATAATTAACATCTCAAGTAAAGTGATTTGTTCGAGGAAGATCGTCCAGCATAATATGCTAAATAATACTTATGACTTGAAAAAATTTCTTGGATAAACGACGACAATCCTGACGACAAACAGAAAATATACAACGGAATCCATGTGGACACATTGTTACAAGAAATTGATTAAATTAGAAATAATCTGCCTATATGGATTGAAATGATAGCAAGAAACGAATTTTGGGCAATTCAAATCCCTGACTCTCCGCCAGAAATACGGTATTAAACTTTGGTTTAATACCGTATTTTTTATATTTGAAGTCGTTTTCAGAACTTATTTTCGAATTCACATTTTTGCTATCGCGGTTTGACCCTTATTTTTACCCTTATCGGGCGATGGTGGAGCGGATGAAGCGTTCCATACGCTCGGCGCTTTCACGCTTCATGCGGTCGGTCACATGATCGTAAACATCTAGTGTAAAAACAGCCGAATGATGCCTGAGATTCTCCTGTACGGTCTTGGGATCGTCGCCGGACTGGAACGAGATGGTGGCAAATGTATGCCAATATCCTATAATAAGGACAAGACGAGAAACCCCAGTAAAATCAAGGGCTTCCGGGCTTGTCCTTATTCTTTTTCCAAGAAAAATACCCTGTGAAGCAGGTCGAAAGGCGGTGTCGAAAGATAAGAGTTGAACCATGGACCAAAATATGGATATAGAAGGAGGTGCCCGAATGGGCGCATGGGGTATCACGATGCGGGAAAGCGACTACGGCCTGGACCTGTTGAGTATCATTGTTGAGGAGCAGCTAAAGCCGGTTCAATTTGCATATCTGGACACAGCGAAGGCCATAGAGCTTTTACGGCAGAATATTCTGGATGAGATCAAACAGTGTAACCGGGGATGCTCACCAGAGGAATTGGACTACTACACCGAGATCAACTTCCCGAGAGATTTTACCCAGGCGGCGCTCTTGATTGCGGAATGCCTGGGGGAATATTACCGCACCGGAGAGCTGGTCGTCTACGAGTATATCGAAAAAAACTGTGAACTGCAAGAGCGGCACGTCAAACAGGTGATTGCCGCAGGTGAAGCCATCCCTGTCCTTCTGGAAGAAGTGCGGCGTGTTCAGGACCCGGAACATGAGATGTATCAATCGTGGATACGGGAGGAGACCCGCCAAAAGTGGCTCGCCCACATCCGGGCACTCCAGGAAATTTTGGAATCCCACAGATAACCAATCCAAGCCCCCGCGCAGCTGACTATTTCAGCTGTGCGGGGGCTTTTTTCGTTTTTCAGCAATTTCCAGTGGAAACAGATTCAGCTTGCGCCCCGGTGACTTCGGTTGCCGGGGCGCTTTTTTGTTTTCACCCCAAACCGAAGGAGGTCACGGCCATGCCGTTAAATCTGGATTACTTCTACGGCGGCGAATCAGAACAGTACAGCTTCTACCGTATCCCCAAGGTGCTGTTTACCGCCGCCCATTACCGCGCAGTCCCGGTGGAGGCCAAGGTGTTGTACGGCCTCCTTCTGGACCGCATGGCCCTCTCGGCCCGCAACGGCTGGCTGGACGAGGGCCGCCGGGTCTTTATCTATTTCACCCTGGAGGACGCCATGGCCATGATGGGCTGCGGCCACAACAAGGCAGTCCGCCTGTTTGCAGACTTGGAGCAGATCGGCCTCATCGAGCGCAGGAAGCAGGGGCAGGGGCGTCCTACCCGTATCTATGTCAAGAACTTCATTCTGCCCACAGAGACCGGAGAACCAGAGGAAGAACCAGATACCCCCCAGCCACCGGCTATCGGCCAGACTTCCGAATATGGGAAGTCTGAGGAGACCCCGGAAGTCTTGACTTCCCAAAATCGGAAGTCTGCACTTCCCGAAACCGGAAGTCCAGACTTCCCGAAAGCAAACGCTAATAAGACTGATAAGAATAATACTGAACTGAACGATACTGACCTATCTATCCCTCCATCTCCCCCCAAGGCCAAACCACCCAGGATGCGAAGGCAGAGGATGAGGATGGATGAGATGGATTCATACAGAGAGCTGATTCAAGAAAATATCAGCTATGACTTGCTGCTCCAAGAAAATCCCTACGATGATGAGCTGATAGACGGCTATGTGGAGCTTATGGTTGATGCCTGTTGTTCCAGCCGCCCCTCTATCCGTATCAGCGGAGAGGAGATCCCAACGGAGGTTGTCAAGAGCAGATTTCTGAAGCTGAACAAGGAGCATATCGGCTATGTCATGGACAGTATGCGGCAGAACACTACCCGAATCACTAACATCCGGGCCTACATACTCTCGGCACTGTATAATGCCCCCTTGACGATCAGCCAGTATTACACCTCTCTGGTCAGCCACGACATGGCTCATGGCTTCCAATGACCAGAGGCAAATCTACTGCGAAACGGAGGTATATTGATGGCAAAAGAAATCAACGTGCTGGTGGTGGAGCCGGGAAAGGCACCGCGACCCGCCAAAGTGAAAAACACACTGGAAACCTTTTCTGAGATCGTAGGCGGGCCTGTGGAGGCCGGTTGCTATCTCCCCCAGCGTGTCATGCTCATCTGTCAGGAGAACGGCAAGCAGCGGGGGCTTCCGCCCAACCGGGCCAATCCCCGTGCCGGAGATTATATCGCCGGGACCTTCCTGCTGTGCGGCTTCGAGGATGACAGCTTCATCTCCCTGACTCCAGCCCAGCAAATGGAGTTCCAGGAATACTTCGCCAAGCCCGGCGAGTTCATGCTGGTGGGCACGGAAACTGTATGTGCCGCCCCTGGTGAGCTGGCCCGGACAGCCTGCGAGCTGTGGGCACATATGAAGGCTGGCGAATCCGTGGTCATGACCAAGTGGGGCGGCCAGGAAGGGGTGGCATCCGCTTGAGCAAACAGAATACTGCATCAGACCGTCGTGAGCCGAAAGGCAGCGGCGGTCTTTTTCATGCCCTCTCCCTGTCCGGCGGCAAGGACAGTACGGCACTCCTGCTCCTGATGATCGAGCGCGGCCTGCCCATTGACGCGGTAATCTGGGCGGACACCGGCATGGAGTTCCCGGAGATGTATGCGCACATTGTCAGGGTGGACGAGCATCTGTACCGGGAGCGTGGCCTACGCATCACCGCCCTACATTCCCCCAAGAGCTTCGAGTACATGATGTTCGACGAGCCCAAGCAGAAGCCATCCTGCCTGGAGAACCGGGCACGGCTGGGTATCCCGCCCTACGGCAACGGCTGGCCTGGTATGCGAGTGCGCTGGTGTACCGGCCAGCTCAAAACGCACCTTATCACCAAGGAATTGAACCGGCTCAAGGGGAAACACCAACTCCAACAGTATATCGGCATCGCGGCGGACGAGGCGTGGCGGTGCAAGGGGCTTAATTACCCTCTGGTGGAGTGGGGTATCACCGAGGCCGAGGCGCTGCAACTCTGCTACAACCGGGGCTTTGACTTCGGCGGCCTCTACGAGATTTATCACCGGGCTTCCTGCTGGTGCTGCCCATTCCAGCGGATCGGAGAACTGCGGAGCCTGCGTAAGCACCACCCAGAACTGTGGGCGCGTCTGCTGGACCTGGACAACCGGGCGCTGGCTCAGTTCGGCCCCGGCCCGCTGGGGCAGTTCAAGAAAAACTGGAGCGTGGCACGGCTGGAGGAACGGTTTTCCAGGGAGGAGGCCATGGCATGAAGCACCTGATCCGCCGGCTGTATGTGCCGCCCTAAACAGCAAACCGCATCAGGAAATCAAATCAGCAAGGAGGGAATTGCTTGAACAATATGGAGCGAGAAGGGATCAACCTGCTGGAGGATCGGCTGGACGAAAGCCTGTTGAAGCACGCCGCAGCCATGAGCAGGGATAGCCCTACCATTGTTGAAATCTATCAGCTCCAAGGGCTGGCAGAGATCCACTGCTATCTGAAAGCCGTACACGAAACCACCCCGGATGAAGCGGAGGCGCTGCTGCGTTTTGCAGACCCATTGGAGGTAGCGTATGCCTGCTGGGAGGAAAACCCGCATATATACAGCTTTCCAATCTGCGAACTCTTGCAGGAAATCAGGGCGGTAGAGCGATTCCCACTGGCGTATGCCGCTGCACCTGACCCGCATAAAAAGCGTTCCATTCAGGAACAGCTCCGTACCGCCATGGAAGAAGCCCGACGTACCCAACCGGCCCATGGGCACTCCCGTTCCGGGGATGCCCGATGACAAAAGAAGGAGGAAAATTTGTGAAAACATATCATCGTCAGCGCCGCTCCCTGTTGGCGGCCTTCCTGGCCGTGGTGATGCTGTTCTCCCTGATGCCCACAGCCTTTGCCGCCCAGGAGGACAACTACCACGACCCCGCCGAGCATTGGCAGGAGGCACTCAACCGCACCAATGAGCTGGACGCCAATTCGGTGGTCACGATTGAGACATTCAACTGCTGTGTCTGTGGTCAGGCCACGTCATTCCAGGTATTCCGTGTCCCAGAATACACACGGGACGGAGAGACGGCCCTGACCCGCAACGTCAAGTATTCGGACGGCACCTGCCTGGACGGGGAAAGCAAGGGCGACCTGCTGGACGGCACCCCCGGCAAGGACGCCTATTACACCGGCTACCACTGGACCAAGGCGGTCTGTGAGACCTGCGGCACCTTTAACACCAACATGGGTGCCACCAATTATTCCTGTGACAAAAACATCTATTGGCTCTACGACTGTGCCGCCAATTTCTTCGAGGAGCTACCCACCACAGAATCCATTGAGCAGGTAGACAGCAGGTATCACCGCGTTACTACTTCCAGCGGAAGCTACTGCGGATTCTGTTTCGGAACGTTCAAGGAAACGTCATCGGAGCTGGTACGCCACAATATGGAGAGCGTCATCCGCCCGGAGCTGGCCCATGACCGCTTTGTGGAAATGGACACCTGCGCCGCCTGCGGCTATTCCGAAACCGTCTATACCGCTGCAAAGAGCGTTGTAGCGGACTACTTCGGCGTTGTAGACGGCCAGCCCCACACCGTCACCGTGTCAGACCTCTCCGACGCGGATGTGACCACGGCCATCCGCTACGGCAACGAGGCCAATTCCTGCACCCTGACTTCGGCCCCCAACTACACCGAGGCTGGGGACTATCCGGTTTACTACGAGATCACCTACACCTACCACGACACCGATATGGTGGAGGACGGCGTGGCATTTGTCCATCTGCGGGACGAAACGGTTGCCGAGGACGGCTCCTGTTCCTGTGGCTGCGGCAATCCAGATTGCGGGTGCCAAGACCCGGATTGTGACGGCTGCTGCTGTGAGGACAAGGGCTGCGGCGATAACCACAACTGGACGTTGCTGGATAGCGTAGACCCCACCTGCCTGACCCTAGGCTATGACCGCTATCTCTGTGTCGAGTGTGGCCAGATTGAAAAGCGGGACTATGAGGCGGCCCTAGGCCATGCCTATCAGAGCTCCATCATCCGGGAGGCCACCTGCGAGACCCCCGGCAAGACTCTGGACATCTGCCAGCGGTGCGGGGATACCAAGGAGACCACCATCCCTCAGGGGGAGCATGAGTTCTCCACTTCCACCATCGCCGCTACCTGTACCAGCCCCGGCTACACCCTGCGGGAGTGTGCGGTCTGCGGAGAGCGCCATATCGAGGACATCACCCCGGCGCTGGCCCACAACTATGTGAGCAAGACCACCCCGGCCACCTGTGAGGGCGGCGGCAAGACCATCCATCTCTGTGAGGGCTGCGGCTCCAGCTTTATCACGGATTACACGTCCCCCCTGGGCCATAGCTGGGATGAGGGCAAGGAAATCACCGATGCCACCTGCACCGGCGAGGGCATGACCGAGTACACCTGTGTCCGCTGTGGCGCGACCCGTCTGGAGGGCGATCCCGCTGCGGGCCATGTGCCTGGTGCTCCCGCCACCTGCACCGAACCTCAGCTCTGCGAGAAGTGCGGCGCGGTGATTGAAAACGCTCTGGGCCACGACTATCAGGAGGAAGTCACCGCGCCCACCTGCACCGAAATGGGCCACACCACCTACACCTGCTCCCGCTGCGGCGATACCTATGATGGGGCCTATACAGATCCCACCGGCCACACCCCCAGCGACTGGATTGTGGACGTGGAGCCCACCACGGGCAGCGAGGGCAGCCGCCACAAGGAGTGTACCGTCTGCGGCGAGGTACTGGAGACGGAGGAGCTGGAGCAGCTCTACAATCAGGCAACCACGGACAGCAAGGGTGAGGCCGTTGTGGGCCGGTATCTGGTGATCGTCACCGACACCGACACAACCGACCCCGTTGCCAATGCCACCGTCACCCTCCATGGGGATGATACCATCTCCATCCGCCTGCCCAATTCCCGCCTGCTGGACTACGATGACCAGACCACCGTGACGGTCCTGCTGTCTGAGCCGGAGACGCCGGTGGAGGGCATGGAGATCGCCGTCACCGACAAAAACGCCAACTCCTGCGGCGGCACCACCGATGCCGCCGGCCAGATCACCGTCCCCGGCACCACCGGAACGACCAATGAGGACGGTAATACTACCGTGGGCTGGGAGGACGCCGACGGCAACCGCCACACCCTCACGGTCAAGGTGGAGCGCACCGAGACCGGGCGGCCCATCCAGGGCAGCAAGGTCAGCATGGGCACCACCGGCAACATCACCGTGACCCTGCCGGACGGCCAGGATATGGACGCCAGGAACCGTGTCACCATCACCGTCACTGACAACGAGAAAGCGCCTCAGCCGGACAAGACTGTAATCGTCAAGGCAGACCTGGGCGGTACAGCCCAGGGGCAGACCAACAAGGACGGCAAACTCACGGTCCCCTCCGTGGAGAGCGCCTACACCGATGAAAACGGCGAGGCCGTGGTGGGACAGTACACCGTTATCGTCACGGACATTGAGAAGTCGCCCATTGAGGGTGCTCTGGTGACGCTGCTGCCCGGCGAGGATGAGGCCAAGGACGCCTTTACCGTCCATCTGCCGGATAGCCGCCTGCTGGACGGCAACGACCAGACTGTGGTGACAGTCCTCCTGCCCGACACCACCCCCGCCAAGGGGCTGAATGTGGCGGTGTCCGACGCCAAGGACAACCATGCCGCCAAGGATACCGACAAGAGCGGCCAGATTATCGTCCCGGACGCCACCGGCTCCGCTGGTGAGATCATCGGCACGGACACCGGCAACCCGAACAAGTCCAACACGGTCAATGTGGACGTGACAGACGAGGACGGCAAGCCGGTGGACGGCTCTGAGATCGCCGTGGATAAGGACGGCGAGGTATCCGTCACCCTGCCCGACGAGTTCGACTTTGACGAGGACGGCGCTGTGACCGTCACCGTCACAGATAACCAGGGCGAGGCCAAGCCCGATGTGCCTGTCACCGTCACCGACGGCACCGGCACCGCTGCTGCCGGTGAAACGGATAAGGACGGCGCTGTGACCCTGCCGGATGAGTACCACTTCGCCTACATCGTGGGCTATGGGGATGGCACGGTTGGCCCGGACCGCGATATGACCCGTGCCGAGGCCGCTGCTGTGTTTGCCCGTATCCTTTCGGAAGCGCGGGGCGATGATGTGACCAATGCACGCGCCAGCAGCTTCCCGGATGTAGATACCGAGGCTTGGTATGCCGACTATGTGGCCTATCTGGAGCAGCTGGGCGTGGTGGTCGGCTACGACGATGGCAAGTTCCACGCCGGGGCCAGCATCACCCGTGAGCAGTTTGTGACCATGTGCGTCCGCCTGGATGAGTGGATGGCGCTGGAGACCTATGAGAGCGAGCGCGCTGGCTTTGCCGATGTGAAGGACGGCCACTGGGCGGCAGAGTTCATCCATGAGGCCACCCATAATGGCTGGATTGTGGGCTACCCGGACGGGAAGTTCCACGGCGGCGATCAGATTACCCGCGCAGAGGTCGTTACCATCGTCAACCGGATGCTGGGCCGCACGGCGGATGAGACCTTTATCCGCCATAACGAGGACAGCCTGAACACCTTCCGCGACCTTCAGAACCCCCACTATTGGGCCTACTACGACTTGATGGAGGCGGCCAACGGCCACACCATCGTCACCGGAGCCGAGCCGGAAGCCTGGCATGAGGTCAAGTAATCTTGTGTGGGATGGGGCGGCCCTTTGGTGGGCCGCCCCGCCCCGTGATTGCGAGGTGATGACACTTGCAGGATGAGGTGCGGGATAAATCGGTCGCGCTGGTGGTTAAGGTTGGCAAAACCGGGACCAAACTGACTGCTGAACTGTTGAAATGGGCTATGCGCCAGTATCTGGAGCAGAGCCGCAATCCCTCGATCCGCCACGGCAAGCAGACGGCCAAGCAGCTGTCCCGCCAGGGGGATATTGAATCTATCAAGGTCACAGACGAAGGAATCAAGTCTTTTGAACGCATCGCCCGAAAGCATGAGATGGACTTTGCCATCAAAAAGGACTTTACCAACGGACGTTACCTTTTCTTTTTTAAGACAAAGGACGCGAAACACCTGCAAGAAGCGTTTGCGGAGTACACGGGAGAGGTGGTAAAGCGTGGGAAGCGCAAGCCCTCCCTGCTGGCATCCCTGTCCCACTTCAAAGAAGTGGTCAGGAATCATGACCGCGCTGCTGAGAAGCACCGGGAGAAAGGCGGGATGGAGCGATGAGGCCAGATGTGAAAAAGCTCGTGCTGTCCCTGCTGCCCTATGTGTTCCTGGCCTGGCTGTTCGGCAAGGCGGCGGAGTGCTACCGCTTATCTGCCGGTGCGGACATGGTGACAAAGCTGATGGGGGCTGTTTCCGGGCTGGGGGACCTGCTTTCCGCCAACCCTCTGCCCAGCTTCCACCCCCGCGACCTTTTCTTTGGGCTGTGCGCGGCGGCGGCCATCCGGGCCGCTGTCTACCTCAAGGGCAAAAATGCTAAGAAATACCGCCACGGGGTGGAGTATGGCAGTGCGCGCTGGGGCACGGCAAAGGACATCCAGCCCTTTATCGATCCCAAATTTGGCCAGAATATCCTGCTGACCCAGACGGAGCGCATCATGCTGGGCCGGAACAAAAACCCGAAGTACAATATCAATAAAAATGTGCTTGTAATTGGTGGAAGCGGAAGTGGTGGACTGTTCAGATGGGAGAAGTTGCGTGCCGCCCTTTGAACACGCCGTCTTGACCGAAGCCAGCAAGTAGGTCAAGAGCATAAGTGCGGAAGAAAACTGGGAGGGTTCCGCAATCCTGACCAGAGTGGAAGGCTGGGGGCAAAAGCCCAGCCACACGCAACGCATAGGGGCTGAACCTCCCTCGGGAGAATATAACGCCCCCACGAGTCCGCGCTGCCCGCTGGCCCGTCCACTCACGACGGGGCAAAAAGATATGCTATGCCGGGTGCGAATGGACGTGCCGCTGAAAATGGGCGAAAGCCCCGGAGAGCCGGATAAAAAGCCGGCTGATAATCACAATCAGAAAACACGCTTCCATATCAAGCCGAACCTGATGCAGATGAACGCCAGCTACATCGTGACCGACCCCAAGGGCACCGTCCTGATTGAATGCGGGAAGATGCTCCAGCGGGGCGGATATAAGATTAAGGTACTCAATACCATTGATTTCAAGCAGTCCATGCGCTATAACCCTTTCCGCTATATCCGTTCGGAGAACGACATCCTGAAGCTGGTCACTTGCATCATGGAGAACACCAAGGGCGAGGACAGCAAGGGCGGGGAGGATTTCTGGCAGAAGGCGGAGGCTTTGTACTACCAGGCGCTTATCGCTTACATCTGGTACGAGGCACCAGAGGAGGAAAAGAACATGACCACGCTGCTGGAAATGCTCAATGCCTCCGAGGTCCGGGAAGAAGATGAGACCTTCAAAAACGCGGTGGATCTGATGTTTGAATCGCTGGAGAAAAAGAATCCCCAGCACTTTGCAGTCCGCCAGTACAAAAAATATAAGTTAGCCGCCGGCAAGACGGCAAAATCCATCCTGATCTCCTGCGGCGCACGGATGGCCCCCTTTGATATTAAGGAGGTCCGGGAGCTGATGGAGGGGGACGAGCTGGAGCTGGATAAGCTGGGAGATCGGAAAACAGCCCTGTTCTGCGTGGTGTCCGACGTGGACACCACGTTTAATTTCATCGCGGCCATGGTCTATACGCAGATGTTCAATGTCCTGTGCGATAAGGCCCTGGAGAACGGCGGCACGCTCAAGCATCATGTCACCTGCCTGCTGGATGAGTTTGCTAACCAGAAGATACCTAATTTCCAGCATTTGATTTCCGTGATCCGAAGCCGTGAGATCTCCGCCCATATCGTGGTGCAGACACAGAGTCAGCTCAAGGCGCTGTATAAGGACCACGCGGAAACCATCATCGGCAACTGCTCCTGCGTCCTGTTCCTGGGCGGCAAGGAGCGCAGCACCCTCAAGGAGATTTCAGAAACACTGGGGCGGGAAACCATTGACCTGTATAACACCTCGGACACCCGTGGCAGCCAGCGGAGCATGGGCATCAACTACCAGAAGCTGGGCAAGGATATGCCATAATTGTTCATGAAGAGTTCAGCTGCCTTGAATTTAACATGAACAGGGACACGATCAGCTGGATTCTGAGAAAAATCGAATACAGGAGGTCGCTTATGGAACACTTACCGAAGAAAATCTGTCAAAACGGCATTGGCTATACGCTGGTCGGTGACTATTATATCCCCGACTTACGGCTGCTGGAGGAAAGCCGCCCCATTGGGATTTGGGGCCGTATGCACAAAGCCTATCTGGAGCAGTGCCATCCAGCCCAGTATAATGACCTGATTTTGACCGGAACACTCTGGACATACCTGGCTGATCTGAACGAACAGGCACAAAACCGGCTGCATTGTATCATTGCCCAGATGAAAGAAACAGAAGAAATCACCGAGGAATTGAAAGCCCAGGATCAGATGGCATGGGTCAGGGCAATGAACAGCATCCGAAACTGTGCGGAGGAAATTGTCCGTCACGAGCTGATCTATGATTCAAAGGAGGGGCTGTGAGATGGTGTTAGATGACTTATATTGTGGTAATATTTACCCTGCAGAACAGGTAGTTCCTCATGAAAAAGAATACCGCAAGCTACATAGGCACACCGGAGAGCTGCTTACTGAGTTAGAGGAAAAACTCTCTAAAGAGCAGATGGAGCTGGTCAACCAGTTTCATACTCATGTGATTGATATTCACTGTATGGAGTTAGAAGCACACTTTCAGTACGGATTTTCTTTAGGGCTAATGTTGATGAAAGAAGTGTATGAGTTATTAGGCGATGGTTACATGGACTGACCTAATAACCAGTGCTCATGGGAACATAAAAGGCGCTGAGTTTTTACTCTCAGCGCCTGTGAATTTATCATTTAGCTTGCCACTTACGAATTGTACGCGGAGACATGCCATCTTTCCCTTTTGGAAGAAGTGGGGCGTCTGCACTGTACTCTTCGGCATCAAATCCAAATACGATAAACGGTACTTCGTCAAGCAAAAGAAAATACGGTTCTAATTCTTCGTAATTTGAAACTCTATCGGTCAAATAAAAAGACATCTTTTTAATAGGCATCATCAGCATGGCTAGATCTAGCTCGCCCTTTTTTATGCCTACACATAATTTGTTCATGGAACGATGAGCGGATGAAATGTTACCTGTTTCAAATTCCAACCCTGCTCTGAAAAAGGAGCGTTCTGTGGTAAATTCCTTATAAACATCTATAGGGCCACCTTTTTGAGCATCCTCATGAAAATATGTAAGCGGTTTTTCTCTATACCACCCAAACTCTTCTTCTAGGATTTGATAGCACCTTTCTTTAACAGGAACTACGCCATTACAGTTTTTGCGGGTACAATTCAGAATGAAATGATTAGAGCCAGGCGTGACATTGTTTAATATAGAAGAGCGAACCTCTTGAAATGCTTGGGCTGCCAGCTCATTTGTTTTAATTAAATGTTCTGCTACCACAGAAACATATTGCTTAGCTATCTCCATCTACATTCTCCCTTTCCTTTAGCAAATCAGAGGCAGTTATATGTAGGGCCTTTGCAATTTTTTCGATGTTATCAATAGAAACATTCCTGTTACAACGTTCTATGTCCGATATATAGGTTCGATGCAGGCCACATAGTTCCGCCAATTCTTCTTGAGAAATGTGTGCTGCTAATCTTAAAACTCGAAGGTTTTCCGCCATAATCTGACGCAATGGTTTTTGCTTCCGATTTGGCATATACGTTTTCCCCCTTCTGTTGACTAGATTTTTCTTATATGGTACAATTAAAGTAGACTATACGTCTACAGACGATAAGTTACATGAGAGGACAAGGTTGCTATGCAGTTCTTTTCAATTTATGATTTAATTATTAGTAAAACTAAAGATAAAAACATGACAACCGACGAGATGCTGTCTTTTTTCAGTGCCCGAAAAATTTCCAAAGCAACTCTTATTAGTTTACAACAGACATCCTTTCTTCCTGATAAGCCCGCATTCAAAAATGCTGTTACAGAATTTTTGGGGATGAATGAACTTGAAATTGAACTGGCGATGGGACATATTCCAGCGGAATATCGGAAGTCATATTACGACAACATCTCACATATAGCTGCACTTTTGCAAAAGTCAACTGACAACAATGTTCTAAAAGATCTCAAACCTTTTTTTGAGACTGATATTGGAAAACTATACAATGGTGATTGCATTGAGATTATGAAGGGGATGCCCGACTGTTGCGTTGACTTAGTATTTGCTGATCCCCCGTTTAATCTAGGGAAAACATACGATCCAGGCATTGATGATAACATGACAATGTCAAAATATATAAATTGGACATATGAGTGGTTAGATCAGTGTATTAGAATACTGAAACCGGGTGGAAGAATCTTTATTTATAATATTCCAAAATGGTGTACTTATATTGCTTCTTATCTTGGGGAACAGTTGACTTTTTGGGATTGGATTGCTGTTGATATGAAGTTTAGCTTACCAATCCAAAATAGACTCTACCCTGCCCATTATGCGCTTGTTTCGTTCATAAAAGGCGTAAAGGCTCAAACGTACCATAATCAGCGTATACCTTTGCAGACATGTAGACATTGTGGTGGAGAAATTAAGGATTATGGTGGCTATAAGGCTAAAATGAATCCATTGGGAGTTAATGTTTCAGATGTATGGTCAGACATTTATCCGGTAAGGCATAAAAACAGCAAAAATCGAAAATACAACGAACTCTCAGTTAAGCTCCTGGACAGAATAATATCCATGTCAACAAATGAAGGAGACACAGTGTTTGATCCGTTTGGTGGAAGTGGTACTACTTTCGCCGTGGCTCAGATGCTAAACCGAAGATGGATTGGATGTGAATTAGGAGATTGCAATGTAATTGTAAAGCGCCTTCAAAATCCGGTACGTGACCAGGAGCAGCTAAGCAAAGTACGGGAAGAATCTGGCTGCTTATTTACTGAGAAAGTTCAAGAATTGCGCAAAAAGAACGGCTTTTGGGTTTGTTCTGATTATGAAGAAGATAAAGATTGCGCTGGGGGAATGCAAACAAGCCTCTACTCCGACAATTAACTTTCAAAGAAAGAGGTGTTCAAAATTAACGAAATGCAGTCTTTAGGACCGGACTGGTGGACTTTTGGTGCCACGATATTTTCCGGTGTCATCACCGCTTTGGCTACAATGGCAGCTGTAATTTACACCAATCGAAAAAGTAACGCTCAATTAAAAGCGCAAGAAGAAAAATACGCATTGGAGCGGAAGCAGCAATTTCAGCAAAGCAAATATGTCGTTTTGAAGCCAACTTTATTACTGATGCCTCTATTCGGGTTATTGGATCGGCTCATTGTTCAAAACGACTACAATCGTGTCCTGCTTTATTCTGGTGAAGATGGATTTGAATTTTTTGATGATAGTCAAAAAAGGGATACTCAGACATGTCGCCTACTGTTAATAGAAAATAAAGCCGATCTTGATATAAAAGATGTTTCCATCTCCACAAAAACCATATTAAGAAATATGAGTACCGATGAGCAAATCACATATACAACAAAAAATTGTGCTAGCTTTTTGCGTGGACATGAGAGCATAGTACTTAGGCTTGCAAATCAGCAACAATATGAAATGATTCTCTCTATGAATGAAAAAAAGCTGCCTAGTCTGCTCAAGTTTGAATGTGTGATTGAGTACCTAACGCTTGCGAATCAGCGGATTAAGTATGTCTATCGAATCAACATCAATAATGACCGTCGGATTGAAGTAGAAAACGATGGTATTCAATTAGTTCAGGATGATTCCGAACCTCTTGACCAAACAACAACCATTTTTAGAAATCTTCAAGACTATATTTCCGGGGTTGACCGAAATTCTTACGCTTGGGAGAAAATGGGACAAGCTCAGATGAAAGGTATACTGTCGCAGTATAATCCTCAAAATGAGAGGCAATCGACTTCCGATAAAGAAGATACGCAGTAATTCACATTATCCAGCTAACTTGGCATATATAAAAAACTTAAATCAAGTTATTTATAAAAGACCGTTACCCACAAGAGGGCAACGGTCTTTTCTGCTATCTTCGCTTTTTCTTTTTGGTCCCATGGGAAGGCTGTATCCGAGCCTTCCCCCTCATATTGTTGGGATTTTTCAACAGTTTAGACAGGCTCAGTATCCGCATAAATGCTGAGAAATCCTCGGACGCAATCTTTTCAAAGGGAATCTGCATCTGGTCGCAAAACTCGTGGATTACCCGTTCCTCATTACTGCCCAGCTGCATGGCACGGTCAAACTTTTCCTTGACCTCTGTGAAAGTCGGCTGCGGATCGGCGGTGGTGCGGTCGGTGACATGGGCCTGACGAATATCCTGAACGATACTGTCCAGATCATCATGAATTGTGTGGCTGAAAAAGTCGCTCTCCTGCACCTGTCCAAGCTCCAGCGTGCGGACATAAAGGTCGTTTTCCCCCGGCGCATGGCTGCGGATTACTTCCTGCCGGGTGGCCTCCAGAACCAAATTCATCTGGGCGATTCGCATATCAGCGATCCGGTCAACGAAAATCTCAATATCCGTCATCAGCCGCTGGAAGTTCTCGTGGGTGGCAATCTCACACAGCAGCCGGTTGTTGATTTTTCCGCTGCTCAATAATGTAACCATATCATCACTCAAATGCAGGGCCTGAAGCTCTGTGTTTGGGTGATTTTTATTTTCCGATAGCCCCATCAGATAATCGGTGGACACCCCATAAAATTCCGCCAGCGTAGCGATGGCAAATGGGCTGATGTCCTTATAATCGTCGCTCTCATATTTACTGAGAGCAGATTTAGAAAGCCCTGTCTGCTCGGCCAACTGTTCCAAGGTCAGGTGCTTATCCACCACCCGCAAGTCTTTTAGCCGTTCCGGGATAGACAGTTTTGTGTGCATCTAAAATCCCCCTCTCATCAGGAAAATCCTTCCGTTTATGACCATTATACCATGATTCCATAAGCGTGGAAATATGCTGATTTCAAGCCGTTTTCCATCGTTTTGGAGATACGGGAGAGGGCCTGTTTTTTCGGTAAAATGAGTTTTGTCAGGAGACACAGAACCTTGAAAATTGAATGACCGGCTGCAAGGGGTATGACCTTTGGGGAAGTGACGCCAAGACAGGAGCGCACCAAGAAGGACAATACGCCGGGGGAAATCCGGGCAGGAGCGATTGCAGGCAAACCGGCGATTAACACACGGAAAATAAACTTTTAGGAGGTTGATTTTTATGAAGTTGAGTATCCGAGAAAAGAAAGTACTGTACGACTTTGCCTGTCCCAACTACCACAACACGGTGACAAGGCTGAAATGGCTGACCGCCCTGACCGTTGACCCGCAGGCCAAACATCGGATGCTGGAGCTGGCCCGGAAGCTGGAAACAGAGATGGCAGAAAGCTGGTACACCGGCTTTTATCATCAGCTCCGTGCGGAGATGGACGAGTATTACCGTGCCAAGCGCCGCCTGCGTTTGGTAAAGGAAAACACCGAGTATGAGGAGGATCTGTATGACGAAGCTGTCTAAATATGAGAAAGAAACCATCATTAATTGGAACGAAGCGCAGGACACCGCCAGTATCTACACCTTCAACGCCGATCTGAAGCGCAGGCTGGCCGAGTTTAGCCGCAAGTATCCCCAGCTGTGCCGGTTGGAGCACAGCACCACTGAGGGCAGCGTGACCTATGTGATGGACAAGTCCCGCCTGTCCATCCGTCTGGTGCCGCCGTACAGCGAAGAACGGCTGGCCGCTGCCAGAGAATACGCCAAACAGCACGGATTTCAGGTCTTGCGGACGGACAAGAAAAGCGCCTGAAATCGGGTCAATTCACAGGAAAATGGCGGGTCTGCACCCGGTATTTTGCGGTGAATTGGTAACGGGATACCCCTGCATCCCCCTGCCGGGAAATGCGACAAAAGGAGCATTCAGAGCCGGAGGAGCTGACAGAAACCGCACAAAAGGTAAAAGTCAGCTTCTCCGGGCAGGAGTACAGAGGGATGCAATCCCTTTGTGCTGGGTACAGGGGTGCAGCGCCCTGTTGGGGTCAAGGGGCAAGGCCCATTGGCGGGTTGAGGGCAGCCGCCCCATCGGGTCAAGGGTGAAACGCCTTGCCCAGGGAGAGTTGATGCCTTGCGTCAATTCGTACTGGGTATTACCTGACGCAGAAATCCGCAGGTTTGGCGGCTTCGCCGCTGCTCCCACTTTGGGGAAAATCAACAGAGATTGGAGGAATGGAAATTGAAACTGACACGGCATAACGGACGCTCCGGCAAGCATGGCACCTATAATCCCCGTCACAATGACCGCCGGTTTGATGTGGAGAACAGTGGACACATTGATGCCCAGCGAGCCAAGAAAAATGTGTACTGGGACTGCTACCGAGGCTTCACTACCCCGGAACTTCGGGAGGAGCCGGAACAGCCGGATTTCAGCTTTGAAGAAATTGAGCGGATGTATTACTACGAGCATTATTCCGACTATGTGGATGCCCAGAATGCCCGGAACGAGAAAACACGACATACCGAGCGTAACCGCACGGTGGAAGACCTTTTGAAAAACAACAAGACTTGCCCGGAGGAAAGCATTTACCAGATCGGCACCATGGAAGAATCCGTTCCACCGGGTACTCTGGCACTCATTGTCAGTGAATTTTACGAGGAGTTTGAACGGCGTTTTGGTTCCCATATCCACATTCTGAACTGGGCGCTACATCTGGATGAGGGGACGCCTCACATCCATGAGCGCCATGTGTTTGACTGCAAAAACCGGTATGGGGAGCTGTGCCCCCAACAGGAAAAGGCGCTGGAAGAACTGGGGTTTGAATTGCCTGATCCGAGTAAACCCAAGGGCAAACACAACAACCGAAAACAGACTTTTGATGCAGTATGCCGGACGATGCTCTTTGACATCAGCCGCAAACATGGGGTGCATTTGGAGCAGGAGCCGTCCTATGGTGGGCGGGCGTATCTGGAAAAGCAGGACTACATTCTGATGAAGCAAAAGGAGCAGCTGGCCTCTCAAGAACAGAAGCTGGAGGAGCTGACCCTGAAAATTGAGGATGTAGAAACACTGGTGGAGGAAGTTTCGGATATTGCCTATGACAAGGCGGTGGATGTTGTCACCGATACTGTCCGACTGGAAACCCACAAGGAGGATCTCCGGTTGGTGGAGGAAACGAAAAACTGGGTGCTCTCGCCGGAACGGAAAGCACCGCAAAAAGAGCGTGAGTATGCCGCCGTCCGGTTGGATGGGGTGATTTCAAAAATCAAAAATGCCATGCAGTCAGCCCTGACAAAAATCCAGAAGAAGCTGATGCAGCCGGAAGTCAAGCAGGCTGGCAAACAGCAGATTCAGGAAAAGGCAAAAGAATCTATTTTGGATTTTCTGCACAGGGCCAAACAGGACAGCACCCGGCGGGAGGAAAGCCGGAAAAAGCAGCAGCGAAAACAGGATATGGAGCGGTAAGGCATCTGATTTTGCGAAGAAATCAGATGCTTTTCTCTTGAGGAGGTGAGAAACATTGAACAGTGAAACTCAGAGTTTAGTGCCTGCAACCCAGCAGGCTGAAAGCGTGGAATTGACCGTTGAGCAGGTGCGGGAAAATCTCTCCGTTACCGAGAAAGGACAACCGGCCAACACCATTGGAAATTGCCGCACGGTGTTTTGCCAAGATCCGCTTTTGCGGGGTGCTATTCGGCTAAATCTGCTGACCGACCGTGTGGACATTGTGCGGGATCTGGGCTGGCGCAGAAGCACCAGCGCCTTGACCGATACCGATGTCAAATATCTGCTCCTTTATTTTGAGCAGAACTATGGTTTGACCAGTGAAAATAAGCTGATGGCGGCGCTCTCCATCGTAGCAAACGAAAACTGCTATCACCCTATCCGAGATGTGCTAAACAGTTTGATGTGGGATGGGATGCCCCGAATACGCTCCTGTCTGCATCACTTTTTAGGGGCAGACGAGAGCGACTATGTGGAAGAAATGCTCAAGCACTTCCTGCTGGGAGCTATCCGCAGGGTATTCCATCCAGGCTCCAAGTATGAGGAACTGCTCTGTCTGGTGGGCGGCCAAGGAGCCGGAAAGTCCACCTTCTTTCGCTTCCTGGCTATACAAGATGAGTGGTTCTCTGATGACCTGAAAAAGCTGGATGATGACAAGGTGTTTGCCAAGCTGCAAGGCCACTGGATCATCGAGATGTCGGAGATGCTGGCCACCAGTAACGCCAAAAGCATTGAGGAGATCCGCTCCTTTATCAGCCGCCAAAAAGAAACCTACCGCACGCCCTATGAGACCCAGCCCAAAGACCGGCTGCGGCAATGTGTGTTCGGCGGTTCCTCCAATACGTTGGACTTCCTACCCCTTGACCGGGCCGGAAATCGCCGGTTCCTGCCAGTGATGATTTACCCGGAGAAAGCGGAGGTTCACATTCTGGAGGACGAAGCCGCTTCCAGGGAATATCTGTTGCAGGTGTGGGCGGAGGCTATGACCATTTACCGCAGCGGCGAGTATTCTATGAAGTTTTCAAAGGAGATTCAGCGGCAGCTGGTGGAGGTTCAAAAGGACTTCATGCCAGAGG
Organism: Agathobaculum sp. TL06; assembly: GCF_054658635.1. Lineage (NCBI taxonomy): Bacteria > Bacillati > Bacillota > Clostridia > Eubacteriales > Butyricicoccaceae > Agathobaculum > Agathobaculum sp. TL06. The sequence goes on along the minus strand of NZ_BAAGGY010000002.1, from coordinate 72,613 downwards.
ACACCGAGGCCGGGCAGATTCAGGGCTTTCTGGAACACTACACCGGCAATGTAGTCTGCTCCAAACAGCTGTTCAAGGAAGCGTTGGGACACGCCTTTGAGGAGCCGAAGCGGTGGCAGCTGCACAATATCAACGAGATCATGAATACGGTGGTGAGGGGCTGGAAGCCTTTCTCTAACCCACGGATGTTTGCGGGCTATGGGCGTCAGCGTGGCTGGGAACGGGAGATTTCAGGCAACGAACCGCCCGACAACGAAGGTGGATTTGTGGAGCTGAGCGAGGAAGAAGTCCGTCAACTGGAGCTGCCAAAGGAGTGGATTGCCTGATTTACAGGGCTTGTTGCCCAGTTGGTTGTCAGCTGGTTGCTGACTTGGTTGCTACAAAAACGGGGGTATGAACACGATAAATGCTCATAAAGCAAGGCTTTTTGGTGGGTATCTGTTCTCTGACAACGAAAGCAACGAGATTTCACAAGAAAATTTGAAAAGTAAGAAACGATGGTCAGACGATAGGCTGCAGGTTTCTCGGAGTCCGTTGCCGGACTTCGTTGCTGCTCCCTTTGTCTGGCTTTTCTGATCTATGGAGGTAGCCTATGGAGAAAGCCCAAAAGCAAGAAAACAAGCAGCGCAAAAAAGTAAAGTTTATCGTGATACGGGAGTTTTCAGGTGATAAAACCATGCAGGAAGCCTTTGAACAAGTAATCGAGCGTCAGACCTGTGAACAGTTTGAAAAATGGCTGGAAAATCACGAACCCGAACAGAAAGCGGCTTAAAGACTGTTTGAGTTTATAACAGGGGCATGGTATACGATGTATATCGTGTCCCTGTTCATAGAAGGAGATTGCTATGAGCAGGAAAAAACAAGTCAATCAGAAAATCACAGCCCTCTATTGCCGTATTTCTCTGGACGATGGCGGCGATAACGAGAGTATGAGTATCAGCAATCAGAAACTTATGCTCAAGGAATTTGCCGAGAAAAACGGGATGTTCCAGTATGAGTATTATGTGGACGATGGTTACACAGGCCGTAATTTCAATCGTCCGGCTTTTCAGCGGATGATTGCCGATATTGAGGCTGGCAAAATTGGCTGTGTCATTACCAAAGACCTGTCCAGACTGGGAAGAAATTATATCGAAGCTGGAAGCTATATTGAAATCTTCTTCCCCAAACACAATGTCCGTTATATCGCCATTACCGATGGTGTGGACAGTTTGACCCGTCAGGAAATGGACATCACGCCGTTCAAGAATATCCTGAATGATATGTATAGCCGGGATATTTCCAAGAAAGTGCTGGCGGGGCGTATGACCCGTTCCCGACAAGGAAAGTTCTGTGGCGGACAGCCTCCCCTGGGGCTGATGCGTGACCCGGAGGATCGGGGGCATTTGATCCTTGACCCGGAGACTGCGCCGGTGATTCGCAAAATCTATGACCTGGCCCTGGATGGCTGGGGCTGTATGCGGATTGCCAAGCAGCTGATGGAGGACAAGGTTCCCATCACAAGAGTAAAAGGAAATACCGCCTGCGATGTCAACTACTATGCGTGGGGCGGCGCAAGAATCAGCCATATCCTGCGTAACCCTTTTTATAAGGGCGCTCATCTGGTTTGCCGGACGCACCAGAAAGGGATTCGCTCCAACACCTATGACATCATTCCCCGTGAGGACTGGGAAATCATTGAGGGTTGTCACGAAGCGATTGTGACACCGGAGGAATGGGAACAGGTACAGGCAATCGTAGATCGCAGGCCACCTATTATGAAAGGAAATGCCTGCCCCTTCTACAACTTGTTCCATGGCATTATCTACTGCGCCACCTGTGGGAAATCCATGCAGGTGCGGTATGAAAAGGTCGGCAGAACCGGGAAGAATCGCTTTACTGGTGAGCAGCGGGAGCCGATTGATAAGGCGTACTATATTTGTCAGACCTACAACCGCCTAGGAAAAAACGCCTGCACCAGTCATAAAATCGAAGCCAGGGATTTGTATAATCTCGTCCTGAAGGACATTCAGGAACTGGCAGCGATGGCACTCAAGGATGCCGATGTCTTTTACCAGAGGCTAAGTAATCGGATGGAGAGCCGATATATGGTGGATGTGTCCGAGATGCAGAAAGAGCGTGAACGCCTGGAAGCCAGAAACCGGGAAATTGACGATATGTTCCTAAGTCTTTACACCGACAAGGCCAAGGGTGTGCTCTCTGAGCAGCGGTTTATGAAGCTGACCACCGCTATGGAGCAGGAGCAGGAAGAAAATCAGTGCCGGTTGCAGGAACTGATGCGAATGCTTCAGCAGTCTGATGCTCAGGAAAGTGAAGTCCGCACCTTTATCCGGGAGATTCGGCAGTATGCTACCATTCAGGAGTTGGATGAAACGGTGCTGAATCGCCTGATCAGCCGCATTCTGGTGGGTGAAGTCAAAAAAGTGGATGGTCAAAAGGTGCAGGAAGTCAGGATTGTTTATAATTTTATTGGAGAACTCCGATGATTTGAAATTTTCCATTAAAGATATATTGAAAATTTCTTCTTTTGGGTTTACAATATTCTGTTAAAGTTCGGGGGTGGAAATTATGGCTAAGAAGAAATATTATGCGGTTCAAGTCGGGAGAATCCCTGGAATATATGGTACATGGGATGAATGCAAAGCACAGACAGAGGGTGTTTCTGGTGCGAAACATAAAACTTTTTCGTCATTAGAAGAAGCTGAACGATATGTGCGCGGAGCAAATGATGATGCTTTAGACGCAGAAAGTACTACGCCTCTTTCAAAGGACGATCTTAATTCTCAAGTCGAAAAAGCCGTAGCAGCTCTGGCCGAAAACGAGATTATTGCTTTCGTGGATGGCAGTTATGATGTAACACAAGAAAAATCTGCGTTTGGGGCGATTATATTTAGTCATGGTGGCAACCGAGATATTTTGTATAAAGCATTTACAAAACAATTAGGAGAAGAATTTATTTCTCTCAGGAATGTTGCTGCGGAATTAGAGGCTGTTAAAGAATCTATCAACTGGGCAATACAGTATGACAAGTCCAAAATATCAATCTATTATGATTATGAAGGCATAGAGAAATGGGCAGATGGCCAGTGGAAGGCAAATAAAGCTATAACTAAAGAATATGTTCGCTTTATTCAAGAAAAGCGTGCGCTTTTACAAATTGAATTCACAAAAGTACCCGCACATTCAGGTGTTCAATTTAACGAAGAAGTTGATGCTATTGCTAAAAATGCATTGCTTGCCAAAGGACACAAGACTTATAATGATGGATCTGTATATTTTGTAGGATATAGTGTACAGGATTGGCAAACAATAATTGAGTGTATTAATGATGAAAATGCAGGGTTGTCTGAAGGAGAAGAAATTTCACCACTTGTTTTGACCAAAGAAACTATCGGAACAAGAGAAAAAATTAAGGTAACTCAGGCAAATAATGCGGTTGTCATCAACTGTTATAAGAATTCGAAGTCTTATGTGCAAGGAAAACAAACAGTATTGTTCCAAAAAATTATTTCAACTGCAATTTGGTTCCTTGGAAACAAGCAAACTGTAATCGAAACATTAAACAACTATCATGCACTAACACTGACAGCGAATGAAGTAGAAACAAAGTTTGAGCAAATGCTACCTAATTATAGGCATGAATCTCAAAAGCATTATGCAAATCTTTTATCTGCGATTTACAATACAATGCTTACAGGTTATATGCCAGATTATACCTGTTTAGTGACGCCCATATTTAGAGCCTATGAATATTATCTTCACAGAATTCTTGGAGATATTATGGGGTTGGACACTGAAACGGACAAAGGTGCTAACAACTTCTCTTTCTTTACGAAAAATGCTGCGGGGTTATATGAATGTAATAGCCGGAGTAGAAGCGCACTGTCCGCTCAACAATTAAATTATTTGAATAATCTGTACACCAAATACAATAGTGTCAGACATCCATACTCGCATTGGTCAGCCAGTGATGTTGACACTGCGGTCATTACCAGCATCGACGAAGCACGAAACTTATTAAATGATGGTATAATACTTGTGAACCAGTATTATACTTTGTTTTGATATAACATAAATTGTTTGGAAGGAGGTATCGTAATGGAAAAAGTTGTTTATAACCCGATTATGGATAAAAACTACATTGGCATTGTCACAGTTTTGGATTACGAAACCTCTGTACGCAAGTGTTTATCAAGTGTTCTGGTCGGTACGCAGAATAGGATGGAGCGAAAAGTTATAGTTGATTTAGCTTTGAAAGTAGGTGTGAATGAGTACAGGTTCGTAGTATATGATATAACCGATGATGGAAAAATTTTATGGAATAGCAGTAAGTATATCACTCCCTGTGAAGATATAGTAAAACTTGCAAATTCTTTTATACGACAAAAAAGTGATATTCTTTCCAATTCTATGCTGTCCAATGCTGCTCAAGCTATATTGTTAAGAAGTTGAGAATCAAGCTTTTGAATATCGCATTTAATACCTCTTCTCATAATGAGAAGGGGTATTTTTTTGCCCATTTTGAATTCATCACTTGACATTGTGGTAAAGAGCTGATGTCCACGGATGAGCTGGCCGTGATGGACGGCGGCAAGTGCATTTTGCAGGTGCAGGGCGTCCGCCCATTCTTCAGCGACAAGTACGACATCACCAAGCACCCGCAGTACAAATACCTTTCGGACAGCAATCCAAAGAACGCATTTAACGTGGCGAAGTATTTGCGCCGCAGATTGACCGTCCGGCCAGACGATGTTTACGAATGCTGTGAACTGGTAGCGCCGTCTGAGCCTGATGATACCGCCGTCTGACCTGTTCAGACGGCGGCTTTTGTTTTCCCCAATCTAATTATTTTGTGAATGGAGGCATCTCTATATGGAATTTTTCGGTTCTGCCATTGATACCCTGAAGGTCCTGGTAATCGCCTTGGGCGCTGGCCTGGGCGTGTGGGGCGTGATCAATCTTCTGGAAGGTTATGGTAATGATAACCCGGGCGCGAAAAGCCAAGGCATGAAACAATTGATGGCCGGCGGCGGTGTCGCGCTGATTGGGATGCAGCTCATCCCTCTGCTGGCGAACCTGTTCGGTTAAGGCGGGATGTAGCCGATGCTGAACATCCTCGACACCATACAGGATTGGATCAAAGGAATCCTGCGGGATTGCATTATAGGCAATCTGAACGGGCTGTTTGACCAGATCAACGAACAGGTCGGGGACGTGGCGGCGAGTGTGGGACAGACCCCGGCGGCATGGAACGCCGGGGTCTTCTCCATGATACAAAGCCTGAGCGAGACAGTGGTGGTGCCCATTGCGGGCATCATCATCACCTTTGTCCTGAGCTATGAGCTGATCAGCATGATTATCGAAAAGAACAACCTCCACGACTTTGACACCTTTAATATCTTCAAGTGGATATTCAAGGCGTTCGTGGCGGTCTATCTGGTCACACACACCTTTGACATCACCATGGCCATCTTTGATGTGGCACAGTACATCGTACAGCAGAGTGCCGGCGTTATCACCGGCAGTACCAGCGTGGACTTTGCCGCCGCCCTGGGGGACATTGCGGCCCAGTTGGAGCCGATGGGGATTGGCGAGCTGTTTGGCCTGCTGGTGGAAACCATGCTCCTGCGCGTCACCGCCCCCATCCTGTCCCTGTGCATCATGCTGGTGCTGGTGGGGCGCATGGTGGAAATCTATATTTATTGCTCCGTCGGCGCAATCCCCTTTGCAACCATGGTCAACCGGGAGTGGGGACAGATGGGCAACAACTATCTGCGCGGCCTTGTGGCCTTGGGGCTGCAAGGCTTTTTCATTATGATTTGTGTCGCCATCTACTCCGTCCTGATTGGTCAGATTGGCGGCGCAGGCAATCTGCATATTGCCATCTGGCAATGCGCCGGCTACACCGTGCTGCTGTGCTTCTCACTATTTAAGACGGGCGCGGTGTCCAAGTCAATCCTGAACGCACACTGAGTAATTCGGAGGTATCACCATGGACGAACAAGTGAACACAGGCCCCAAGCTGGATGTCAGCGTAAAGGTCTATCCAACCAAGGAATCCGGGTCCCTGCTGGCCTTTGCCAGCGTTAACCTGGGCGGATGTTTCGCGGTCAACGGCATCCGCATTATGGACACCAAGAAGGGCACATTTATTGCCATGCCCGGCCGGAAGGACAAGGAGGGTAAGTATCACGATTTATGCTGCCCCACCACAAAGGAGATGCGGCAGGCTCTGAACGCCGCCATTCTGGACGCATATCAGCAGACGGTGGAGAAGCCGTCTGTGCGTGGCGCGCTCCAGGAGGCCGCTAAGGAGGCCGCTGAACGCCCTGCACCGGCGAAAGAGCGGGCGGCAGACAGGGGGGCGGTGATATGCCGCGCCTGACCCCCGTTTCCCTCAGAGAAGCAAATGCCTTTGTGCAGATGCACCATCGCCACCACCGGCCTGTTGCTGGACATAAATTCTCCATCGGCTGTGAAGCGGATGGGCAGCTGGTGGGCGTAGCCATTGTGGGCCGCCCGGTGAGCCGGTATCTGGACGATGGACGGACGCTGGAGGTGACGCGCCTTTGCACAACAGGAGGGAAAAATGCTTGCAGTATGCTCTACGCGGCAGCAGCACGGGCAGCAAAGGCAATGGGCTACCAGAAAATCATCACCTATACGCTGGATACAGAGCATGGGTCGAGTGTCCGGGCGGCTGGCTGGTGCTGCACCGGCCCCGCCGGCGGCCTGAGATGGACTGGGGCGCGAAAGCCTGATTGCGACCTGTACCCACCGCAAATGAAGCTGAGATATGAAAAAACACTATGAGGAGGCGATTTCATTGGATCAAGAAGCGCGTATGAGCCAGCTCTATGACAAAATGGCCGCAGAGCAGGCCAAGTACCGGCGCTGGCTGCTGGAGCAGCCTCCAGAGGAAATTCTAAACCATGCCTATGAGTATGCCATGCGAGAGGACATCCTGATGGCCATGGAGGAAGCAGAGCTTCAGCCGGAACAGGCGGAGGTCCTGTTGGCCTCTGCTTCTCCGTTAGACGATGTGTATCAGGTTTTTTCCAAGATGGAGACACCCCACATGGATACGGTCCGGGAGTGTATTGAAACACGGGCGGATGCGCTGCTTCTCGCCCAACGTGAGACGCCGCTGTACCGGCAGCCCGCCAGCTATGCACGGGAGCATGGGGAGCTGGAACAGTACCGCGCCTCCCACAAGGCCAACATCGCCTGCAAGGAGGCCATCGAGGCGGCCATACGGGAGAATTTCGACGGGATGCACATGAACGAGGAAGCTGTGCGGCGGACTTTGGCCGCCTATGGCCCGGAGCGCACGTCCTTCGTCCTGGCCAGCACGATACAGATGAAGGATTGGGATGAACGCTTTTCCCCAGCGAATAAGGAATGGGCAGCGGGGATCACAGTAGCAGATTCTGAGGAGCGGCGCTGCGGCTATACTGTGGAGAGCCACCCCGCTGTGCTGAATGGCTTTATCACGCAGACCCGAAAGGAACTGGAAACGGCGCGGGCGCAGCCTGCGCGGGCAGGCGGCAAGCCCTCCATCCGGGCACAGCTGGCGGCGAATCTGGCACAGGCTGGGCGGCCCGCACCGGAGTCCAGGGACAAGGGGGCGCGATAAATGCCATTTGTCCCCGTACCCAAGGACCTGACCAAAGTAAAGACCAAGGTGGCTTTCAACCTGACCCGCCGGCAGCTTGTCTGCTTCGGCGGCGGCGCGCTGGTGGGTATCCCTACCTATCTGTTCACACGGGGCGGCATTGGGAACGATATGGCAGCATTGCTGATGATTGGGCTGATGCTGCCCTTTTTCCTGTTCGGTATCTACGAGAAGGACGGCCAGCCGCTGGAAAAGGTGCTGGGCCATATCATCCGGGCACAATTCCTCTGCCCCAAGGTCAGGCCATACCAGACAGACAACCTGTACGCCGCCCTGGAGCGGCTGAATAAACCAGAAAAGGAGGTCACACATATTGGAAAACAGGCAGCAGGCAAAGCAGGCAAAGCGTCTGCAAGCCGCAAAAAAGGAGCTTCTGGAGGAAAAGGCAGACCTGAGAAGCGCCATCCGGCTGACGCCGGACGCAAAGCTGGGCGGCGCGGAAAAGCGCCGGCTGGCCGCCGCCATTAAAAAGGCGAAGCGGGACGGGCGGCTCCCGCAGTCTGCCCAGCAGACCATTCCCTATAAAGAGATGTGCCGGGACGGCATCTGTGTGGTAAGCGACCACTATTTCACCAAACAGGTGCAGTTCTACGATATTAACTACCAGCTGGCTCAAAATGAGGACAAGAATCAAATTTTCGAGAATTACTGTGACTTCCTCAACTATTTTGATTCCTCCATCCAGGTCCAGCTCTCTTTCCTCAATCAGCGGGCAGATATGGAGGAGCGGCAGCGGTCTATCTCCATCCCGGACCAGGAGGACGCCTTCAACGGCATCCGGGAGGAGTATTCAGATATGCTCAAGGATCAGCTGGCCAAGGGCAACAACGGCCTGACCAAGACCAAATACATCACCTTTGGCATTGAGGCGGAGAGCCTGCGGGCAGCCAAGCCCCGGCTGGAGCGCATCGAGGCGGACATTCTGGCAAACTTCAAGGCGCTGGGGGTCAAGGCCCACGGCATGGACGGCTATGAGCGGCTGGCGGTGCTGCACCGGATGTTCCACCCGGCGGACAGCCAGAAATTCCGGTTCGCCTGGGATGCCATCTGGAAAACCGGCCTGTCCAGCAAGGATTTTATCGCACCGGACAGCTTCACCTTCCGCTCCGGCCGCCGGTTCCAGATCGGGCCTACCCACGGGGCGGTGTCCTTCCTGCAAATTCTGGCCCCTGAGCTGACAGACCGGATGCTGGCGGATTTCCTGGACCTGGAGAGCAGCCTTGTGGTCACGCTGCATATCCAGTCCATCGACCAGAGCGCCGCCATCAAAAATATCAAGCGCAAGATCACCGACCTGGACGCAATGAAAATCCAGGAGCAGAAAAAGGCCGTGCGGGCCGGCTATGATATGGAGCTTCTGCCCTCAGACCTTGTGACCTTTGGCGCGGAGGCCAAGACACTGCTGGAGGACTTGCAGAGCCGGAATGAGCGGATGTTCCTGGTCACGCTGCTGGTGATGAATCTTGCGGACACGGTGCAAAAACTGGAGAACAATATCTTTCAGGCAGCGGGCATCGCACAGAAGTACAACTGCGCCCTGCGCCGGCTGGACTACCAGCAGGAGCAGGGGCTGATGTCCTCCCTCCCACTGGGGCAGAATCAAATCCATATCCAACGGGGGCTGACCACCTCCAGCACAGCCATCTTCGTCCCATTCACCACTCAAGAGCTTTTCATGGACGGCGAGGCGCTGTACTATGGCCTAAACGCCCTGAGCAATAACCTTATCATGGCAGACCGGAAGAAGCTGAAAAACCCCAACGGCCTGATTTTAGGTACGCCAGGCAGCGGTAAATCGTTCAGCGCCAAGCGCGAGATCGCCAACGCTTTTCTGATTACCCAGGATGACATTGCCATCATAGACCCGGAGGACGAGTATTCCACCCTGGTCCAGCGGCTGGGTGGCCAGGTGGTGGATATTTCGCCCACCTCCAGCCAGTACATCAATCCCATGGACCTAAACCTCAACTACTCCGAGGATGATAACCCCCTGACCCTCAAGAGCGACTTCATCCTGTCCCTGATGGAGCTGATCGTGGGCGGCAAGGCGGGGCTGGAGCCGGTGGAGAAAACGGTGATAGACCGCTGCGTCCACATAATATACCGGGAATACCTGCAAGACCCCAGGCCGGAGAAGATGCCGGTGCTGGGGGATTTATATACCCTGATGCGGAAGCAGCCGGAGCCGGAGGCCCAGCGGCTGGCCACGGCGCTGGAGATTTACGTTACCGGCAGTCTGAACGTCTTTAACCATCGTACCAACGTGGAGATCAAAAGCCGCATCGTCTGTTATGTGATTAAGAAGCTGGGCAAGCAGCTGAAGAAATTCGGGATGCAGGTGGTCCAGGACCAGGTGTGGGGCCGCGTCAGCGAAAACCGGGAGGCCCATAAGTCCACCCGCCTCTACATCGACGAGATGCACCTGCTTCTCCGGGAGGAGCAGACAGCGGCATACACGGTTGAAATCTGGAAGCGGTTCCGTAAATGGGGCGGCATCCCCACGGGCATCACGCAAAACGTGAAGGACCTGCTGGCAAGCCGGGAGATCGAGAACATTTTCGAGAACAGTGACTTCATCTATATTCTCAATCAGGCCGGCGGGGACCGCCAAATCCTGGCCAAGCAGCTCAATATCTCCCCTCACCAGCTCTCCTATGTGACCAACTCGAATGCCGGCGAGGGGCTTTTGTTCTATGGAAATGTCATTATTCCCTTTGTGGATCACTTCCCCAAGGACACTGAGCTGTATTCCATCATGACGACCCGCCCGGAGGACTTGGCGGAACAGGGCTGAGGGAGGTATGAGCATTGGAAGCATGGAAAGAAAATCAAGACCTCGCCGCACTCCGCCAGCTCATGGCGGAACAGGGGCTGGGGCAGCAGGCGGCAGAGCTGGACCAGCTGCTTCAGCAGATGGATACAATGGAGCGCCAGCTGCGCGCCGTGTCCTGGGAGCTTCGGATGGTCAAGGAGCAGCTGGCATCGTCCGGCCCGCCGAGGCCGGAACAGCGGTTTATGGCCGGCCTGGTCCAAAAGCTGGAGGGCCGTCTGGATTCCCTGCGGGAGCGCATGGACGCTCTGCGGGCGCACATGGCAGATTGGGCCCGGGATACCCTGGAGCAGTTTAAGCAGGCTGGGGTATCCGCACTGGACAAGGCTCTGTCTGCGCTGAACGTGAAGGATAGCCTGGAACAGATCCACACAGGCATCCAGGGCTGCATGGAAGCCCTTCGGGGCGGCATCCACCGTGTGGAGCAGATGGGAGAGGAACTGCGGCAGGCCGGGGCGCATCTGCACAGCGCAGGCCGCGCCGCCGCCGGGAAAGGCCCGGCCCGGCGGCTGGATACCACACAGGAGGGGCGGTTCCAGTCCGGGGTATTGATGCCCCTGCGATTAGCGGTTCGTAGGTTGTCTTGTATGAATAACGCCACTCTGGCAGCTATCGGTTCGGTGGAGCGTCTGGAGCAGGCGGCCCAGGCCGCGCGCAAGCCGTCCATCCGGGAAGCCCTGGCAGAGAAAAAGGCGGAGGTGGCTGCCCATCCCGCCCCTGAGCCGGCACAGGATCGGAAACCCCGGGAGGCGGCGCTGTGAGGGGCGAACAGTTCCGAGCGCGGGACAAGAAGGTCCAGAAGCTGACCCGCGATGGGCTGGTGGAGCAGAACAAATCCACCGGCGAGGAGCATCTGGTCAGCCAACGCACAGCGGACATCTCCTTTGGCCCGGACCGGACGAAGGAACAGGCGGCAGGCTGTCCCGCCACTAAACGCAGGCCGGCGCGGCAGCCCCCTCCCAGCGAGGAGGAGCTGGCTCAGTCTGCCGAGATTCGGGATACCCGTGCGGATACCGGGCATCCGCCGGTAAAAAAGCGGAAGCAGCGGCGGCCGGAAGCCTATCAGCAGCCAGCGGAGGGTGCGCGGCTCCATGCGCCTCCATCGTTATCGGAAGAGCCAGCAGACACAGGACAGGCGGCAGAACGCGCCCAGGCTGATACGGCAGCGCCTGAACCTCAGCCAAGGGGCAGGCTTCACTTCGAGGATGAGGTAGACGCTGGCACTCCGTCCGCCCCTGATACAAAAGCCCAAAAGCGCCGGGCACAACCGCCGCCTGATACGGCGCGTACCAAGCAGGGCCGCCTGCATTTTGAAGATGATCCCTCTGTGTCAGACGATGCACCATTGACGGACACGGCGGAGGGCACATTGGATGCACGGCGGCAGCGGAAATATGAGAAAGCCGCCCGCCGGGTGGAGCAGGCTGGCCGCAAGCTGGAGAAAGCGCAGGCCAAGCTGCCCCGTCAGCGCCGCGCCCGGCTGGAAAAGGAGTATGACAGCACCGCCGGCAAGGTGCGCCGCCGTCTGCGCTTTGAAAGCGAGGTTGTCCCCGAGGGCACCAAGCCCTCCCTGCCTAAACGGGCAGGCGGCGCGGCGGTGCGCGGGGCGAAAACCACTGTTCTGTTGAAAGCCCATCAGAAGATCCGTGAGGTGGAACGGGACAATGTGGGTGTAGAGGCTGCCCACAAAGGCGAATTTCTGGCCGAGCGCGGGGCTGGCCGTCTGCTGCGCTGGAATAAGAGGCGGCTGCGGTCCAAGCCCTATCGTCAGGTGCGGAAGGCGGAGCGGAAGCTGGCGCAGGAAAAGGCAAATCTGGCGTGGCAGAAGGCCCTCCGGGACAACCCCGAGCTGGCACGGCAGCACAGCCTGAGCCAGTGGTTCCAAAAGCGCCGGCTGAAGCAGAAGTACGCGGCGGCAACGCGGGAGGCCAAGCAGACCGCGCACCACACCCGGAATGTCCTGAACGCCACCGGGCAAATCGCCCGGTCTGTGGCACAGACCGTGGCCGCTCATAAGACCATGTTGGGTCTGGTGGCCGGCCTGGCGCTGGTGATCATCCTGTTTTCCTCCGGACTGTCCTCCTGTACGGCCATGCTCTCCGGGGTGCAGCCCTCTTTCCTCTCCACCACTTATATGGCGGACGAGGCGGACATCAACAACAGCGATTTATATTATACCGAACTGGAGACAGACTTGCAGATCGACATTGACCAGACCGAACAGAACTATCCCGGCTATGACGGCTACCGCTATAACATCGGGGAGATCAGCCACGACCCCTATGAGCTGATGGGCTACCTCTCCGCCGCCTTTGACGCATTTACCTTCGAGCAGGTGCAGGGCGAATTGGATGCTCTGTTTGCCGAACAGTATACCCTGACGCGGGAAGTGGTAAAAGAGGGCAGCGGCGATGAGGTGCGGTATGTCCTGGTCACGACCCTGACCGTGCGCCCCCTTTCTGAGATTATCGCGGCACGGCTGGAGCCCGGTGAACAGACAGAACGCTACGGAGTCTATATGCAGACCTATGGCAACCGGCAGGCATTTGGCAACCCCTTTGACAGCTCCTGGCTTGGCATGGTGACAAGCGGCTACGGCTACCGGGTCCATCCCATCACCGGGGAGAAAGACCTGCACCGGGGCGTAGACCTTGCCGCCGCTGAGGGCACGCCCATCAAGGCCATCCAGGACGGGCGGGTGGTGTCCGCCGGGGAGGCGGGCAGCTACGGCCTGTGCGTAGTGATTGAGGACGAAAACGGGTATCAGTCCCGCTATGCTCACTGTTCCAGCCTGTCCGTCACCGCCGGCCAGGAGGTAAAGCGCGGGGATGTAATCGCCACAGTAGGCAGCACCGGACAGAGTACCGGCCCCCACCTCCATCTGGAGGTCATGCTGAACGGCGAGTACCTGAACCCCTACTACTTCGTAGACAACGGCGGGGACGGCGGCGCGCTGCCCGGCACACCGGGTGGGCCTGTGATACCGGGCAACCCGGGCGCGGCTATGGGGGACGGCACCTTTTCCGCCATGCTGGCGGAGGCGGAGAAATACCTGGGCTGGCCTTATGTTTGGGGCGGCTCCAGCCCGTCCACCAGCTTCGATTGCTCCGGCTTTGTCAGCTGGGTCATCAATCAATCCGGCGTGGGGAGCGTAGGGCGGCAGACAGCCCAAGGGCTTTATAACCTCTGTACCCCGGTATCCCGCAGCAACGCCCAACCAGGAGACCTGATTTTCTTCACAAAGACATACAGCGCCGCCACGCCGGTCACCCATGTCGGTATCTATGTGGGCAATGGGCAGATGATCCACTGCGGAGACCCCATCTCTCATGCTAACATCAACAGCAGTTATTGGACGAGCCACTTTTATGGATTCGGTCGTTTACCATGAAGGAGGGTGAGATGAAAAATACAAAACAGGACCGCCTGAAAGCCGAGCTGGAACGGGCGCGGGAGAAAGCAGCTGAATGGCAGGCCAAGGTACGGGACTTAGAGAAGCAGGTCCGAGAACAGGAAAACATGGAGATTCTGCGGGAGGTACGCGCCATCGCCGCCTCCCCGGAAGAGCTGCGGGGACTGCTGGACGCGCTGCGCGCGGCCAAGGAACCGCCTAAACCAAAAGATGACAAGGAGGTCAACGGAATATGAAATGGAAACTGCTTGCACGGGTGATCCCGCCGCTGCTGTGCGTGTCCCTATGCGCCTGCGCCGCCGCCCCGGCGGCCAGCGCGGTGCCGGCGGCGTCTGCGGCCAGCCTGTCCGCCTATGTAGCGGCGGCGTCCTCTATCACGTTGGAACTGGAAGCCCCCACGGATTGGAACCGGGAAAGCGCGGAGGTTACTGTTACCATCACGAACCATGCTGGGGAGGGCTTCGCCGCTGTGGAGGCCAAGATTGGCCGAGACGGAGACTGGAGCGACATCAAAGATACCCTCCGTCAAAGCGGCAGCCGGTACAGCGGCGTGGTAGAGGTGTCGGACAACGGGCCTGTGGCCGTGAAGGTCACGGGTCACGACGGCACCGTGTATGAACAGTCCTGCGATGTGGCCTGCCTGGACCGTACTGCTCCCACGGTGCGGGCTGTGGTGGATGGCGGGAAGCTCTGTATTGAGGCGCGGGACAACCGCTCCGGCATCTCGTCCGTCCTGGTGGACGGAAAAGAATACGCTGCATCAGAGGAAAAAAACATGTCTGTTACCGTGGAAAATCTGGACACAGGCAAGGAACAGGTCACGGTGCAGGCGGTGGACAAGGCGGGCAACCGCTCTGCGGCCGCATCGGTGGACAATCCCAATTACCAGCCGCCTAAAGAGAATACTGAGCAGGAACCGGATACCCCCGATCCTACCCCAACGCCTGCGCCGGTGGTCACTACGCCCCCGGCAACTACTACGACAACGCCCTCTGACACGCCCCAGCAGTCCAGCGGCGGCAGCCAGCCGGCAAACAAGCCGGACACCTCTACCGCTGAAAGCACCGGCACCGCTGATACCGGCACCACGTCGGCCTCTGCCAGCGCGGACCCGGAGGCCGGGGCGGATACCACGCCGCGCGGCGACAGTGCCCTGACACCGGACGGCCAGGGCACCGTGGTAGACAACACGGACGAGGAAGCGGGCAAGGAGTTCTTTACCATCACTACGGCCAATGACAATGTGTTTTATCTCATCGTGGATAAACAGCGAGACAGCGAGAACGTCTACTTCCTGAACGCTGTCACCGAGGAAGATTTGCTGGCACTGGCCGAGCCATCCGAGGACGGCGGGGAATCCGCTGTGCCTGACCCGGAGCCGGTCTGCACCTGTGCGGTGAAATGTGAGGCCGGTGCTGTGGATACGGATTGCCCGGTCTGCGTCCTCTCCTTGGAGGACTGCGCCGGTGAAGCACCTGAACCAACAGAGGAAACGCCTGCCGAACCGGAACCGGAGAGCAGCGGCGCGGGCCTCTATGTGGTGATCGCCCTTGTGGCACTGGCCGCCGGCGGTGCGGGCTGGTATTTCAAAATCTATAAGCCCAAGCACGAGCTGGACGATGCGGAGGACTTCGATGAGCTGACCGGCGAGGAGGAAACCGTCAATGAGGACGAGGATGAGCCGTATCCAGACGAGCCGGACTACCCGGATTACTACGAGGATGAGCCGGAGGAACTGGATGATGCCAGAAAATAACCGGCGCAGAGAGGGGGTGACACCATGCGCCTTGTGATCGCGGAAAAACCGTCCGTTGCCATGACCCTGGCCCATGTGCTGGGGGCCGACACCCGGCGGGACGGCTATGTGGAGGGCGGCGGCTGGCTGGTGAGCTGGTGCGTGGGGCATCTGGTGGAGCCCGCCGGGCCGGATGCCTACGACCCCCGGTACTCCAAGTGGGCCTATGAGGATCTGCCCATCCTGCCCCGGGCGTGGAAGTATCAGGTGCTGCCAGACACCAAAAAGCAGTTTGATACCCTATCCGCCTTGATGAACGACAGCCGGGTGGATTCCCTGGTGTGCGCCACGGACGCGGGCAGAGAGGGTGAGTTGATTTTCCGGCTGGTCTATGAGGCAGCGGGCTGTGAAAAGCCAGTGCAGCGGTTGTGGACCTCCTCCATGGAGGAGGCCGCCATCCAAACAGGCTTTGAGAACCTGCTGGACAGCAGAAATTACGATAACCTGTACGCGGCGGCCCTGTGCCGCCAAAAGGCGGACTGGCTGGTGGGCATCAACGCCACTCGGCTGTTTACAACTATATATAAAGGAAGGACGCTGAACGTGGGACGGGTAATGACCCCCACGCTGGCCCTGCTCACAGACCGGGAGGCGGCCATTGCCAGCTTCCAGAAGGAGAAATTTTACACGGTGGAGCTGGACTACGGCACATTCCGGGCTGTAAGCGAACGGTTTTCCTCCAAAACCGACGCCACCCGCCTGCGGGCAGCCTGCGTTGGCAAGACCGCCGTGGTGCGTGCGGTGGAACGGAAGGAGCGCACGGAGCGCCCGCCCAAGCTGTATGACCTGACCACCCTCCAGCGGGAGGCCAACCGTCTGTTTGGCTACACCGCCCAGCAGACCCTGGACTACGCCCAACTGCTCTATGAGAAGAAGCTGGCAACCTATCCCCGGACGGACAGCCGTTACCTCGTCAGCGGCATGGAGGCGGGGCTGCCTGCCCTGTGCGGCACCGTGTCCGCCGTACTCTCCCTCCCATTGGTGGAATCACCGGAGGCTGGACAAGTTATCAATGACAGCAAGGTCAGCGATCACCATGCCCTGCTTCCCACGGCAGAACTGGGCCGTGCTGACCTGTCCGCCATGCCCACCGGGGAGCGGAACGTCCTGACGCTGATCGCCGCCCGCCTGCTGTGCGCGGTGGGAAGCCCCTGCCGCTATGCCGAGAGCGCCGCCGTACTGGAGTGCGGCGGCGCTTCCTTCACCGCCAAGGGGCGCACTATGTTGGAAGCCGGCTGGAAAGCGGTGGAACGGGCGGTACTGGCAGGTATCAAAAAAGGTGCAGAAGCGGAGAAACAGGACCCGCCACTGCCGGAGCTGGAAGAAGGCCAGCGGCTGGAGGGCGTGGACGCGGCTCTGCGGACTGGGACTACCAGCCCGCCGCCCCACTTCACCGAGGACACGCTGCTCTCTGCCATGGAACACGCCAGCGCAGAGGACTTTGAAGAGCTGGAGGATGCCGAGCGTACCGGGCTGGGCACACCTGCCACCCGCGCCAGCACCATTGAGAAGCTGGTCCGGTCAGGTTTTGCAGAGCGCAAGGGCAGGCAGCTTCTTCCCACGGAGAAGGGCACGGAGCTGATCCGTGTCATGCCGGACGCGCTGAAATCCGCCAAGTTGACCGCCGAATGGGAGGGCAAACTGGGCGAGGTGGAGCGCGGGACGCTGCCGCCCGGGGACTTCCTGGCCGGGATCGAGGGCATGGTCCGCCAGTTGGTCCAGACCTATGCCAGTGTGACCGTGGCCTCCAGCGCCCTGTCCGGGTCCGGGCGGCCCATTGTGGGCGTATGTCCCCGGTGCGGTAAAAAGGTGGTGGAGGGCAGAAAAAGCTTCTTCTGCGAGGGCTATCACGACACGCCGCCCTGCGGCTTTGCCATGTGGAAAAATGACCGCTTTTTTACCGGCAAGCGCAAGGAACTGACCCGCAAGATCGCCGCCGGTCTGCTCAAGCATGGCCGCGTCCACATGAAAGACCTGTTCTCTGAGAAGAAGGGTGTACTGTATGACGCTACGGTTGTCCTGGACGATACCGGCGGCAAATACGTCCGCTACAAACTGGAATTTGATAAAAAAGGAAAGGATGCTGGGAAATGAATCAGACTACCACCTTCAGCCGCCGCCTGCGCGGCCTGTTTACTATCACAGACTACCAGCCTGCCGCCCTGGCCGAGCGCCTGGGCGTGGGGGTACAGACTATCCGCCAGTGGGAAAGCGGCACGGCAGTACCGGACGTGAACCAGTTCCGGGAGATTGCCGCATTTTTCGGCCTGCCCTACGCCTGGTTCCTGGACGGCGCGGACGGACAGCCGGACGCCGCCGTGATGGCGGAAAAGCTGGGGCTGCATGAGGACACCGTGGAGGAACTGATGGAGCTGGCAGAGGACACTTCTGGCCCTGTGCTGGACGCGGTTGACAGCGCGGTGGCCGCCGTCATTTCCGCTGTATGGGCGGCGCAGGAGGGCTGAGGTATGAAAAGAGGAGATTTCTTTGCTTCCATGCACACCCTCACCGGCTGCGCCCCGGAGGCATCTCAGGTCTGGATCGACTTTGCCGCCGAGTGCATCGACGCGGAGCAGTATGCAGGTTTTGTTTCGCAGGGCAGCAAGGAAGCGGATATGGCGCGATGGTTGGACTGCTTTTATGCCGGCTTCTGCCAAGTGCGGGAACGCTTTGGCCCGGAGATGGTACGGCAGGTCGCGGACCTGAGCCTTGCCCCCTGCTGCCTCTATCCCTATGAGATGATGCAGGCGGCGGAGTGCCTGCATCACGGCGGCAATGCCGGCCTTATTATGGAACTGGTAAACGCCGGTGAGATTGACGGGGAACCGCCGTTTTTCTATGTTTCCCTCCATCCCCTGACAGAGCGGGATTGCGGCCCCGATGTAGGCATCCGGCAGAAGGGCGTCCCCTATGGCTATCCGAAAGGGCGCATAGAGCCGGGGTATCTGCTTCAGGACGGGACGGCTCTTCTGGAACGGGAGCGGGACGCCTCCGGCTGCTATATCGGCGGGGTCGGGATGGATGGCATCTATTTGAAAACCGGGCAGCTCTACCGCCCGGTCTATTCAGAGGCCGGACAGCTGCTGGCCTTTCGTCCGGTGCGCCCCGCGCCGGAAAATTATCTGGCTACTGCCGAGATGGGCGCGGAGCAGAACTACAACCAGATCGACGGCATCATCAACAACGAGCCACCCAAGCCCTCCCTGCTGGATCAGCTGAAGCAGTGCCAGGATGCCGCAGGGCAGCAGCCCGCCGGGCCACCCCATGAGCGGCCCCACGATTTGGAGAGGTGACGGGATGAAGCTGTCCAATCTGGAGAAGGAGACCATCATCCTGTGGAACGAGGCGGAACGGGAGGCGGAAGTCTATACCTACAACCCGGCCTTGCAGCAACAGCTCCGCGACTTGTGCGGTCAGTACCCGGAACAGGTACGGTTGACCAAAGAGGGGACCCATGGGAGCATCACCGTCCAGCTTCCCAAGAAGTGGCTGCGCGTGGTGCCGCCCCGCGTCCTCTCCCCAGCCCAGCGGGAGGTCCTGCGGCGGATGAACGAAAAGCGTTGGGGCACGGTTGATGGGGATGCGCCGCCGTGATAATATAAAAGGTACAAGAGGGGGACGCGGCCATGACCAAAAAGAAAAAGCAGACCAAGGCGGAGCGACGGGAGGCCCGCCTGCGGAAAGCCCGCCAGTGGGCGCTCACCTATGAGGGCAGCCATATCGTCCGCGCCTACCGGAAGCGGTTCAAGGTGGACTACACCTGTGCGCTGAACGATCTGGAGGCCATTGGCGCGCTAGACCCGGAGAGGCTGGCCACCATGCGGCAGGCCGAGCAGATACGGCTGGACCAGCGCCGGCGGGAGCAGGAAGCCAAAGCGGCCCAGGCCCTCCATGACCGTTACCCGGATTCCGACGATACCTTTTTCTATATCGCCGGCTACACCTCCGGCGGCGCGCCCTATGGCGTGACCTGGGCGGAAATGGGCCTTGCCCCATGGCAAGCCCCGGATGACATGGCTTAATATGCAACGACCCGTGCGGGGCGGACAGCTGGAAGCTGCCCGCCCCGCGCTTTTATCCTGAAGTGAAGGAGGACATGAATGGCAACTACATTGCGGTATGTGTCCCAGCTGGCAAGCCAGACTGCCAGCGCGGTAACGCAGGATGTGGAGAGCTGGAAGAAATACCTGACCACTACCTCCCGCCTTTATAAATATGCCTACGATGACCAGCTTCTGATCTACGCCCAGCGCCCGGACGCGGTGGCCTGCGCGGACATGGAGCTGTGGAATAACACCATGCACCGCTGGGTCAAGGCACGGTCTACCGGCATTGCCGTCATCCGCAAGGACGGGGGACGGCCCCATCTGGAGTACCTGTTCGACTACTCGGACACCCGCCCGGTGCGCGGAGCGCGGGAGCCATACCTGTGGCAGCTGCGGGAGGAACATCAGAGCGCGGTGCTGGCCGCGCTGGAACAGCAGTGCGGCTCCCTGGAGGAAAACGACCTGGGCGAACAGCTGATGGAGGCGGCCCGGCGCATGGTGCGGGAGACCTACCGGGACCATCTCACAGACCTCGCCTATGACGCGAAGGACAGCTTTCTGGAAGAGCTGGATGAGCTGAATCTGGAGGTGCGCTTCCGCAACCTGCTCACCGCCAGCGTCCAGTTCACCCTGCTCACCCGCTGCGGCCTGGACCCCTCTGAATATCTGGAGGATGAGGACCTGGCCGGCATCATGGAGTTCTCGACTTCCGCCGTCCTGCACCACCTGGGCAGTGCCGCCAGCGATGTGTCCAAGGAACTGCTGGTGGGGATCGAACGGGCGGTCAAGGCCCATGACCGAGAGAAATTACGGGAATCGAAAAATATTTCTGAAAAACCTCTTGCAAAATCTACGCCGGAGCGTTATACTACAAGCACAGAGAGGTTTAACACATTAAAGCGCGAAAGTGGCGAAAGGAGCGATACAGATGGCGGAGCTGACTTACCGGAAGATGGGCGACTACCAGATTCCCGACCTGATGCTGGACGGGGCGGACGAAATGGAGGAGATGCCCCTGGGCAAGTACGGGATGCTGCGGGAGACCTTCTTGCAGGAACACCACAGCGGGACGTACACCTCGATGCTGCTGACGGGCCGGCTGGAACCCCACCTGCGGGAGATCGACCGGCAGGCACAGGAGCAGGTGGACCGGATGGTAGCCCAGCTCAAGATGCAGAGGGGCGTGACCGAGGAGCTGAAGGCCAGGGACCAGATGGCTTGGGTACAGGCGGTGAACAGCTGTCTGGCACAGGCAGAGGAACTGGTGCTGGCGGAGATCGTCTACAAGTAAATTTGGAAGAAAACGAAACGGCGGGCGGCGAGCCCGCCGTTTCTGCGTCTGCGGAAGGGCCCAAAGTGCCCTTCCAGCTCTTTCCCACCGTGGAGGAACAGGTGGAGCGCATTGCGGAGGCACAGGTTGAGGCCGTCCAGCTGTCCATGGACGCGCCGGCCAGCACGGTGCCGGACGCGGTGATTGGGCGGGCGCTCACCAGCGCCGGCAACTCCCGTCACAGCGCGGAACGCATCGTGGCTTTCTTTCAAAAGGACCCCACCGGCTCTGCCGCCACATCGTTTCTGGAAAAAGAGTACGGGACCGGCGGCAAGGGGCTGTTCATCGGCGGGAAGGAATATGCAGTCTGGTTCAATACCGAGGGCTTTCACATTGCCCCGGGCAGGACTGCCTTTGGCCCAGGCGAGGTCACGGTGCCTTGGGTCCAGGTAGCCGCTTGGATCGGGCGTCTGCTGCAAGATGGACAGTATGCCAGCCAGCGTGTAATTGACAACGCGCGGGAGAATGAGTACCAGGAGCTGGCGCAGGCGCTGTGGTTCCTCCGCCAGGATTTCAGCGATGAGGCCATCCGGCAGGGCTACCTCCCAACAGTAAATAAAGAGTATATTGGAAGCAATGCCCCGGAGAGCGAGCTGAAGATTGCCGAGGTATTGCGGGATGCCCAGGCCCGGCATAAACTGGTGGGCGAGCTGAACAAGTTCACTGCTGCCTTTGCAAAAGACGCCAGCCTGCTGCGCTTCCGCCCCTCCACGCCGCCGGGGGAGCTGCTGCAAAAGGTATCCATGCTGGACAGGCCGGTGACACAGTTCCAGGCTGTCCAGGACTTTGCCCCGGCGTCCGGGAATTTCATCACCGAGGACGAGCTGGATCGGCTCATCCTCCGGGGCAGCGGCGTGTCCCAGGGCAAGCTGCGCATCTACTCCTATTTCATGCAGGGCCACAATGCCAGCGAGTGCGTCCGCTTCCTGCGGGACGAGTATGGCATTGGCGGCCTCAGCTACACCGGCTTTGACGAGTGGCACGACGGCAAGGGCATCAAGCTATCCCGGGAGGACGATTTCTCCCAGGGTGACTATGATACTGTCCGCCTGAGTTGGAACCAGGTGGAAAAGCGCATCCGGGGCTTTGTCCAAAATGGGCGGTATCTCAACGAGAAGGAACAGGCGTTCCTGCCAGAATATGAAAAGGACTATCTCGCCCGATGTATTGTTCAGTTCTATGACTACCACCCGGACATCTCCACCCCGTATGCCAAGGAGGCAGAGGCAGGGGCCGCCGCCAAGGCGGTGCGCCAGCTTTTGGACGATCCCACGGCGGTATCCAAGCTGACCGACGCCATGCTCAGCGACTTTGCGGCTGTCCCACCCGATACGCGGGGCTATCACACCATGCGGGTGGCCCTTCGGGACATCTCCGCCTTTGCCCGTGGCGCGTCCCCCCTCTTTGACCCATTGCCGGAGAAGGCCCTGCAAGCGGAGCGGGAGTTGGAGCAGGCGCGAAAAGACGCCGGGGCACAAGAGCGGAAGGCGGGAAAGAAGGAAAAGGCCGCCCTTGAACAGGAACCCGCCGCCGGTACGCTGGCCGCCGCTGCCCGTGCCCTCTCCAGGAAACAGAAGCCCCAGCCGGTGGAGATGGGCGGCGAACAGCTTTCTTTGGATATGTTTTTGCAACCGGAGCCGCCGAAGGAACCGGAAGCCCAAGAAGCACCCAGCAAGCCTGAAGTGGAGAAAGCCCAACCCCGGAAGAAAGTAGTCGTCGAGGTGATCCGCTCCCCCGACCTGGAGCGTGAATATCAGGACCGGCTCGGACAGGAGGCCGCCACCGCTGCGGCGGAACCGCCCACCGTGTCTTACGACCTGGGCTACGGCCACACGGGCAGCGGTCTGAATGTCTGGAACCGGCTGGAGCAGGTCAACGGGGACTATAAGACCATTGCCCACATCCACCCCAACCGGGAGGTCGTATTCTATGACGATCATCTCCCGGAGGAGGTCAAGGAGCAGATACGGCAGGTGGCCGCCACCTCGGAGATGACGGTTTCAGCCACACAGGATACCCCGGTGTTCTCCACGCCGCCCCAAGCACGGGAGGAAAGCCGCGCCCCATGGTGGGATGAATATAACAGCATCAAGGAAGCCCACCCGGACAGCATCGTGCTGTATCAGGTGGGCGATTTTTATGAGATGTACGGCGAGGACGCCAAGGTCGCCGCGCCACTGTTAGGCATCAGTCTGCACACCCGTCCCATCGCCGGTGCGGGCCGTGTGGAGTTTTGCGGCGTACCCGTGTATGCGTTGGAGCAGTATGTGGAACGTCTGCGGTCCAGGCACGATTTGGTTCTCGTCCCCGTGGACGAGCAGACCAGGGAGCGGCGCACTTACCCCATGCCGTCCATGGACCATGAAACGCCGGAGGACAGCGGCCAGCAGGAAGCAGATGCCCATGCAAGCGATTATCGCCTGCTGTCCCGCCTGAAAGCGGACTGCGAATACTTTTTAGGTGCAGGCCAGGGTGCGGAGAAGCACTTATGGGCTGGAAGTGTCCCCGCGCAGATCGCAAAGATGCGGGAGCTGTATGCCTCCCTGCCGGAAAAGCCGGAATGGCTCACCGAACAGGATATTGACCGCTATGAGCAGCGCATGGCCGGCTTTGGGCGTGAAACAGACGCGCAAGCCCCTGCGGCGGAAGCGCCGGCGGACGGCCCCACCCTCTACCGGGAGGCGCTGGACATGACAGACCGCGCCCTGCGGGAGAGCGTCGTTTATGGCTATCTCCGGGATCGGGACACGGACTATGACAGCGCCCGGGAGGAACTGGGCGTCGCCATAGATGAGTATATGGAAAATCTGGAGTATCAGCGCCCTGCGCTGGTCCAGGCGTACCACACTCTGCCGCTGTTCCGGGACTGGCTGCTGGAGGATCTGCTGGAGCGGTACTATCAGGACGTGACCATTGACCCAAGGGATTCCGTGGAGAAGCACATGGGCGAGCCGGACGCTCCGGCGTGGATTCATGGCGGCACGGCGGAACCCGCCCCGGTGACACCGGAACAGGAAGCGCCGGTGGAGGAAGCCACCGCCCCTGTGGAACAGCCCGGGCCGGGTGCGCCCCAGGCGGACGAAACACCGGAGCCGAGCCTTGCCCCCAACGTGGAGGAATACCTGAACCTGAAAGCCCAGCACCCAGACAAGGCCATCGGTGTCCGGGTGGGCGATTATCTACTGTTCTACGGCAAGGACGCAGAGACCGCCGCGCCCGCCTTGGGCACCAAGATCCTGACACAGGACATCGACGGCCTGGGAACCACCACCGTCACCGGCAGCAATCTGGCGTGGCAGGCGGTATTGAATGAGTTGATGGAGCATGGCGTCAGCGTGGTGCTGGCAGAACAGGACCCGGAGCGCGGCCCGGAGGCCCCCTATCAGGTCATCAAGGAACGGGACGCATCCGATTATATCCCCATCGGCATGGAGCTGACGGTGCAGGGCCGGCGCATGAAAGTCCACAGCGTCAACTATGACAGCGGCACCGTGGACTTGCAGGACCTGGAGCTGCGGGGCTGGTATCCCATCTTCCGCACGGAATCCGTGCCCTTCGTCCGCCAGTTTGTGGAGGATACACAGCAGCGGGAGTTGGAGGGACAGGCCCAGGAACCCCTTGCAGGCAGCGCCCTGGACCGGGCCAAGGACCTGATCCAGCAGTTTTATGAAAAGGAATATGGGGATGAGGTCGAAGCCGACTTCTCCGACCTGACAAAAGTGAATCTGGCCTACACCACCACTGAGGATGAGCGGCACGAGATCCAGGTCACAGCCGATTTGGAGGCGTGTACCGTCACCAAATCTGTGGACGGCGTTCCGGCAGAGAAAACGGCCTATCCCGGCCTGGACGAGCTGATCGACCACGAGCTGCGGGATATGACCTTTGACGAGCTGGTCTATCTGGAGAAGGACCCATCCCGGGTGCTGGAGCCGGTATCCATGGACGGCGGGAAGGTGTCAGATTATACAACCAAAACTGTGGGCACCGTCAACGCCGGCGCGTTTGACGTGGTGTTCCAGGAGCTTCGCACTGGCCCGGAGCGACACAACTTCCGCATCACCGACGATAACCTGGGCGTGGGCGGCCAGAAAACCAAATATCAGAATAACGTGGCGGCCATCCGCACCTTGAAACAGATCGAGGCGGAGGGCCGCCTTGCCACGCCCGAGGAACAGGAAGCCCTCTCCCGCTATGTGGGCTGGGGCAGCATGGCCCAGGCGTTTGACCCGGACAATGAGAAGTGGTCCAAAGAATACGCGGAACTCAAAGAGCTGCTGACCCCAAAGGAATATGAATCCGCCCGCAGCACCGTCCTCAATGCCCACTACACCAATCCCACGGTCATCAAGGCCATGTATCAGGCGGTGGAGCGCATGGGCCTTCGACCGGGGAACATTTTGGAGCCGTCCTGCGGCATCGGCAACTTCTTCGGCCTGCTGCCGGATGGGATGCAGGATGCCAAGCTCTACGGCGTGGAGCTGGATTCCCTCACCGGGCGGATTGCCAAGCAGCTCTACCAAAAGGCGGACATCACCGTGGACGGCTTTGAAAACACGGACTACCCGGACGATTTCTTTGACCTTGCCATGGGCAACGTGCCCTTTGGCGAGTACAAGGTCCATGACCGGCGCTACGACCGCCAGAACCTGCTCATCCACGACTACTTCATCACCAAGGCGCTGGACAAGGTGCGCCCCGGCGGCGTGGTGGCCTTTATCACCACAAAGGGCACCATGGACAAGCAGAACAGCAAGGTACGCCAGGATTTGGCGCAGAAGGCCGACCTGCTGGGCGCGATCCGCCTGCCCAACAACGCCTTTAAGGCCAATGCCGGCACGGAAGTCACCACGGACATCCTCTTTTTCCAAAAACGGGCCAGCGCGCCGGAGAAGCTGCCCGAGTGGGTGCAGGCCGGCCAGACCGAGGACGGCGTACCTCTGAACAGTTACTTCCTCCAGCACCCGGAGATGGTGCTGGGAACTATGTCCTTCTGGAAGAATATGTACGGCAACGAGACGGAGACCGCCTGCCTGCCCATCCAGGGGGCAGACCTGAAGGAGCAGCTGGCCGAGGCCATTACCCACATCGCCCAGCCTGACCGGGAGCTGCTGGCCATGGACGCGCAGGGACAGGACGGCAAGGGCGAGGAGAGCATCCCCGCCGACCCGTCCGCCCGCAATTTCAGCTTCGTCCTGTCCAAAGGGCAGATCTATTTCCGTGAAAACTCCCGGATGAAGCGGGTGGAGCTGGGCAAGACGCCCACCGCCCGCGTCAAGGGCATGGTTGCCATCCGGGACAGCGCCCGGAAGATCATCGACTTGCAGCTAAATGGCGCGGGGGATGATGAGCTGCAAGCGGAGCAGGCCAACCTCTCCCGCCTCTATGATGCCTTTACAAAAAAGTACGGTTTGCTCAACAGTGCCGGCAACCGATTGGCCTTTGCTCAGGATTCCTCCTATCCGCTCCTCTGCTCCCTGGAAGTGCTGGACGATGAGGGCAACCTGAAGCGCAAGGCGGATATGTTCACCAAGCGGACCATCCTGCACCATGAGCCTGTGACCAGCGTGGACACGGCGGCGGAGGCCCTGGCGGTATCCATCGGGGAGCGCGCCTGCGTGGATTTGCAGTATATGGCCGGCCTGATGGGCGGCCCGGAGAAGATCCCGCAGATTGTGGCGGACTTGCAGGGCGTCATTTATAAGGACCCTGCCACCGGCCCCTTCGACATGGAGGCCGGCGGCAACGGCTGGTCCAGGGGCTGGCAGACGGCGGATGAGTACCTGTCCGGCAATGTCCGGGAGAAGCTGGCCCAGGCCCGCGCCGCCGCAGAGGAATACCCGGAATTTGCGCGCAATGTGGAATCACTGGAACAGGTGCAGCCCAAGGAGCTGACCGCCGCCGAGATCGAGGTGCGCGTGGGCGTGGACTGGATCGACCCCAAGTATTATCAGCAGTTCCTCTTTGAACTGCTCCAGGTCCCGGCCCACCTCCAGAACGGCAAAATCCAGGTACGCTATGACAAGCGCACCGGCGAGTGGAATATCCAGGGCAAGCGCGAGGACCGGCGGGACAGCGCCCGCGTCTACGCCACCTACGGCACCAAGCGGCGCAGCGCCTACCAGATTTTCGAGGATGCCCTGAACCAGCGGGACACGCGGGTCTATGACACCCATGCCGACGGCACCCGCGTCCTTAACCAGAAGGATACCACCATCGCCCAGCAGAAGCAGGAGGCTATCTGCCAGGCGTTCAAGGACTGGATTTTCAAAGACCCGGAGCGCCGCGCGGAAGTCTGCGCCACCTACAACCGCATCTTCAACTCCACCCGCCCCCGAGAGTACAACGGCGACCACATCCGCTTCACGGGCATGAACCCGGAGATCAAGCTGGAGCCTCATCAGCGCAACGCCGTGGCCCGGATGCTCTACGGTGGCAACACCCTCCTGGCCCACTGTGTCGGCGCGGGCAAGACGTTCGAGATGACCGCCGCCGCCATGGAGGCCAAGCGGCTGGGCCTGTGCAAGAAATCGCTGTTCGTCGTGCCCAACCACCTGACGGAGCAGTGGGGCGGCGACTTCCTCACCCTCTATCCCGGCGCGAAGGTGCTGGTGGCCACTAAGAAGGACTTTGAGCCGAAAAACCGCAGAAAATTCTGTGCCAGGATCGCCACCGGGGACTACGACGCGGTAATCATCGGTCACAGCCAGTTTGAAAAAATCCCCCTCTCCCCGGAGCGGCAGGAGGCCGCCATCCAGAACCAACTGGACGAGATTCTGGAGGCCATTGACGAGGCCAAACGGGAGAAAGCGGAAAACTTCACCGTCAAGCAGATGGAAAAGACCCGCAAGAACCTGGAAGCCAAGCTCAAACGCCTGCACGACAAGAAGAAGGACGATGTAGTGACCTTTGAGGAGCTGGGCGTGGACCGGCTGTTCGTGGACGAAGCACATTACTATAAAAACTTGTATCTATTTACAAAAATGCGGAACGTGGCCGGCATCAGCCAGACCGAGGCGCAGAAGTCCAGCGATATGTTTGCCAAATGCCGCTATCTGGACGAGATCACCGGCGGCAGAGGCGTCACCTTTGCCACCGGCACTCCGGTCAGCAACTCCATGGTAGAGTTGTATACCATGATGCGGTATCTGCAATACGATATGCTGGAGTCCCTCGGCCTGACCCACTTCGATTCCTGGGCGGCGGCCTTTGGTGAAAAGGTGACGGCGGTGGAGCTGAAGCCCGAGGGCACCGGCTTCCGGGCCAAGACCCGGTTCGCCCGGTTCTATAACCTGCCAGAGCTGATAAACCTGTGGAAAGAGGCTGCGGACATCCAGACGGCGGAGATGCTGAACCTCCCCGTCCCAAAGGCGGAGTACATCACCATCTCCACCGAGCCCAGCAAGGCCCAGCAGGAGATGGTGGAGGGGCTGGCGGAACGGGCCGAGATCGTCCGCAGCGGCGGCGTAGACCCCAGCCAGGATAATATGCTAAAAATTACCAATGATGGGCGCAAGCTGGCCCTGGACCAGCGGCTGATGAACCCGCTGCTGCCGGACAACCCGGAGGGCAAGGTCAATGCCTGCGTCAACAATGTGTTGCAGATTTGGCAGGCGAGCGCAGAGAACCGTGGCGCACAGCTGGTGTTCTGCGACCTGTCCACCCCCAAGGGCAAGTCCTCTGAGCCAAAGCCCCAGGCGAAAGAGGAGGATGGGCAGCCGGAGGAAGCCGCTGAGGATGCCGAAGGTATCCGCATGGAGATGAGCGTGTACCAGGACATCCGTGCCAAGCTCATCGCCAAGGGTATCCCGGCGGAGGAAATTGCTTTTATCCACGATGCCCATACTGATGCACAAAAGGCGGAGCTGTTCGCCAAGGTGCGCGCCGGGCAGGTGCGGGTGCTGCTGGGTAGCACCGCCAAGATGGGCGCGGGCACTAACGTCCAGACGAGGTTGGTGTCCTCCCACGATCTGGACTGCCCCTGGCGGCCCGCCGACCTGGAGCAGCGGGCAGGGCGCATCGTCCGGCGCGGCAACGAGAATGAATCCGTCTGCATCTACCGCTATGTCACCAAGGGCACCTTCGACGCCTACAACTGGGGGCTGGTGGAGAACAAGCAGAAGTTCATCGGCCAGCTGATGAGCGGCAAGTCCCCGGCGCGCTCCATCGAGGACGTGGACGCCACCGCCCTGTCCTATGCCGAGGTCAAGATGCTGGCCACCGGCGACCCGCGCATCAAGGAGAAGATGGATCTGGATATTCAGGTCGCCAAGCTAAAGCTGCTGAAATCCAACCACATGGCCATGAAATACGAGATGGAGGACAAGGTGCTGAAATACTACCCGGCGAAGATGGCGGAGACGAGGATGTTCATCCGGGCGCTGGGCGAGGATCAGGCCATTCGGGACCTCCACCCGGTCAAGGAGGACAGCTTCGCCATGACCATCCAGGGGCAGACCTACACCGAGCGCAAGAAGGCCGGCGAGGCCATCATCGCCGCCTGCCAGAACATGGCCGACCCCGAGAAGCCGGTGGAGCTGGGCGAATACCGGGGCTTCCCGATGACGCTGAAATTCATCAAGGGGACGTTCCAGGTGGTTTTGAAGCAGAACTTGTCCTACACGGCGGAGCTGGGCGAGGACGTGCTGGGCAACATCACCCGCATCAACCACGCGCTGGAAAAGATACCGGAAAACCTGGAGGCGCAGAAGCGCTTTTTGACCACGCTGGAGGGCGAGCTGGTCAACGCAAAGGAGGAGGCGGCGCGGGACTTCCCCCAGGAGCAGGAGCTGGCGGAGAAGTCTGCCCGGCTGGCCGAGCTGAACGCCGAGCTGGACAAGGCGGAGCGGTCTAAAAAGAAACCGGCGCGGGAGGAATCCGAACAGGAAGCGCCCCCGGCTGAGAAACCGTCCATCCGGCAGCAGCTGAAGGACTACGCTGCACCCGCGCGGGCTGATGCTGGGACCGAGCGCGCCCCCTGGAGGGGGCCTGTCCGATGAGGCGCAGGGAGGGCCGGGACATCGGCCTGTTTACCAAGGTGTCCCCGGAGGAAAAGGCGCTGATCGACCGTAAGATGGCCCTGCTGGGGGTATCCAACCTCCGGGCTTATCTGCGAAAAATGGCGGTGGACGGCTACATCGTCCAGCTGGATATGGGGGACGTGGTGGAGCTGGTGAAGCTCCTTCGCTCCATCTCCAGCAACGTCAACCAGATCGCCCGCCGGTGCAATGAGACGCGCAACCTCTATGCCGAGGACGTGGAGGACCTGCGGCGGGGCTATGCCCAGCTGTGGCAGGATCTTCACGCCCTGCTGAAAAAGTTTGAGAATCTGTGACCAGGGGGCGGCGGGCGCATCTGTTGGATGCTTCCGTCACCCCCTCTTTTTTTCGTGGAGGTGAACGACATTTGACCCCATTGACCAAAGAGCAGATACAGCGGGCCAAGGAGTGGGATCTGCTCTCCTATCTCCAAACCTTTGAGCCGGGGGAGCTTAAACGGTGCGGCCCCCGTGAATACTGCACCCGTACCCACGACAGCCTGAAAATCTCCAACGGGAAGTGGTGCTGGAACAGCCGGGGCATCGGCGGGCGGACCGCCCTGGACTATCTCATCAAGGTGCGGGGCATAGACTTCGTGGGGGCGGTGCAGACCTTATGCGGGTACTGCCCGCCGCCACAGCCGGAGCGCCCGTCCCCCAGGCCGCCCGCGCCCTTCCGGCTTCCTGCGGCCAGCCGGTGCCCCTCCGCCGTGGTGCCCTATCTGCAAGACCGGGGCATTGACCCGGAGATCATCCGCCTCTGCCTGGAATCCGGCATCCTCTATGAGAGCAGAAAATATCAAAACTGCGTCTTTGTAGGCAGGGACCCGGCTGGCCGCCCACGGTCCGCCGCCCTGCGGGGGACGCGGGACAGCTTCAAGCTGGATGCGGAGGGGAGCGACAAGCGGTATGCCTTCTGCCTGTCGGCCTCCGACCCAGACTGTCCCCGGCTGGCGGTGGCCGAGAGCCCCATCGACGCCCTCTCCCTGGCGACGCTGGAGAAGCACACCGGCGGCCCGTGGCAGGATTGCCACTACCTCTCCCTGGGCGGCACCGCGCCCAATGCACTCCTGCAATTCCTCCGGGATCACCCGGCTGTGACCCAAATCAGCCTGTGCCTGGACAACGACAAGGCCGGCCTTGCAGGGATGGATCGGCTGGAGCAGGCCATACAAGCTGACCCTGCGCTGGCGGCACAGGTGACGCTCCTCTGCCGCAATCCGCCGCCGGCGGAATACGGGAAGGACTACAACGAGTTCCTGATGGCCCTGGTGCGGATGGAGCGCGGGGCACGGTATGGGCGGGAGGCGGCGCGGTAATGGCGATCTCCAACCTTCTCCCCCGGAAAACCATGCCCAGCCGGATGCGGCTCCAATCCATGGCGGAGCGCCACGACTACGACCAGAAGCCGGAAAAGACCAGGGACGGCGAGCTGGTGTCTGCCTATATGTGTTCTCCCGAGACTGCCGCCGAGGAATTTGAGGTCAGCAAGCAGCTCTATTACCAGCTCACTGGCCGGAGCCAGCCCAAGAAGCGGGACGTGATTATGTACCGCATCATTCAGTCCTTCCGGCCGGGGGAGGTCAGCCCCGAGGAGGCCAATCGGATCGGCTACGAGCTGGCCATGCGCTTCACGGAGGGGCGGCACCAATTTGTGGTGGCCACCCATGTAGACAAGGCCCATATCCACACGCACATTGAATTTAACAGCACCAATCTGGACTGTGATGGAAAGTTTAAGAATGTGAAGGACTCCGCCCTTGTCCTGCGGCGGCTGAATGATGAGATCTGCAAAGCCCACGGCCTGTCCATCATTGAACACCCATGGGAGAAGGCCAAGCTGCCCGGCGAAGCGGCGGCGGTGAAGTACGGCGTCAGCTTCAAGGAGCAGCTGCGGCAGGCCATAGACAAGGCGCTCCCTGAGAGCGTCGGCTTTGAGGATTTTCTGGAGCGGATGCGTGCCCAGGGCTATGAGGTGAAGCAGGGCAAATACCTATCCTTCCGCGCACCCGGGCAGGAGCGGTTCACGCGCTCCCACCGTCTGGGGGACGGTTATACCCTGGAGGCCCTGCGGACGCGCACTGGCAACCGGCGCGGGTATGCTTCTGCGGCCCAAAAGCCGCTGCGGCGTGACGGCAGGAAAATCAATCTGCTGATTGATATTCAAGCGAAGTTGGCCGCCGGCAAGGGCGTGGGCTATGAGAAGTGGGCCACGATCTTCAATTTGAAGGAGGCCGCCCGGACGCTCAACTTCCTGATGGAGAATCACCTGACGGACTACGATGAGCTGGCCGCCCGCGCCGAACAGGCCGGGGCCAGCTTTGACGCTTCCTCCCGCCGCATCAAGCAGCTGGAGGCCCGCATGGCCGAGGCGGCCCAGCTCAAGACCCATATCATCCGCTATGCCAGGACGCGGGAGGTCTACGCCGCCTACAAGAAGTCCAGGCACAAGAAGGAGTTCCGCGCCGCCCATGCTGAGGAGATCGCCCAGCACGAAGCGGCCAAGAAAGCCTTTGACGCCTTGGGCGGCAAGCCCATCCCCAAGGTGGCGCAGCTCTCCAAGGAGTATACCGCCCTGCTGGCGGAAAAACGGGCCGAGTATGAGAAATACAAGGCGCTGCGGCAGGAGATGATTACCCTTCGCACGGCAAAACAGAATGTGGATCGGATTTTAGGAATAGAACAAGAAGCTGCACGCAGTACAGAAATGAACCGTTAGGATTTGTTTTCTCATTGACATAGTTCACATTCCTGCGTATCATAATAGCAGCGGGTAGGTATCTACCCAATAAGTGGCTCGCTTCCGGTGACGCGAGGAATAAGTACACCGTGCAACCGTTTTCCGCTTCCGGCGATGCGGACCATAAATACGCCGTGAACAAGTTTTGGCCCCTTGCCCCACGGCAAGGGGCCTTTTCCATAATGTTGATTAAAATGAAGCAAGTGAGGGAGAGTGATGAGCAGTATAGCCCATCACTCTCCCTCGCTTTTTTCTTTGTCTATGAGATTTGCTTCCTGCGTTCCTTCCGCCTTGGCTTCCAGTTCCAGAAGATAACGGTCATAGTCCGACTGGAAGAGACGATCCTGGACGACGCGGTACTTTTCAAACTCACATTCCGCTTTTGCCTTTGCGATTTCTGCGGTAATTTTCCCGGCATCTTGCAATATCTCCCGGTCATCTGCCATCAGGAACAGGTCCAGCCGTCGGCTCCAGTCCTCCATGGTCATGGGGATATGGCGCTCCGCCCGATCCTCGGCCAAATCCAGATAGGCCGACACAATCCGCTCCAAAGAACGCAGCTCCTGTTCCTGCAAATAGTTCTTGGCAATACTGACGTCGCTCTTGACGATTTTTCCGTCCGGAGCCGCTGCCCAGGAGGTTAGGCCCATGTGCGGCTTCTCCGCATCTGCTCGCTCATAAATCAACTCCGCTGCGGTGTGCCCATGGACAGCGTAGTGCATCTTATTCTGTACCTTTGCGAAAAACTGCTTTGTGGTCTTTGCAGTTCGGTCATAATCCAGGGCAGTGGCGTAAATATCCGTGATTTTCTGGTAGAACCGGCGTTCTGATAAGCGGATCTCACGAATCTGCTCCAACAGGCGGTCAAAGTATTCCATTGTTAGCGTTGACCCGCCGTTTTTTAGACGCTCATCGTCCATGACCCAGCCCTTGATGGTGTAGTCCTTTACAATCTGGTTGGCCCACTTACGGAACTGCACCGCGCGATCATTATTGACCTTGAAGCCAACGGCGATAATCATTTGCAGATTGTAGTGATTCGTGTTGTAGCTTTTCCCATCGGCAGCAGTTATTCGGAATTTCCGAATAACTGAATCTTCTTCCAATTCACTGTCGCCAAATACTTTCTTGATATGCTCGTTGATGGTCGATACACTTACACCATACAGCGCAGCCATCATTTTTTGGGTCAGCCAGATATTTTCGTCCTCATAGCGCATTTCGATGCTGTCCTGCTGGTTGCCGACCGAGGCAACATAGGTCAGGTATTCCGCCGCGCTGGAGCGGATGGCCTGCTCTTCATTTTTTTTGCTCGGCAATATCATCCATCCACCTTTCCCTATAAAGAACGGGGCCTGTCTTGTGGCAGGCCCCGTTTGAGCATTTTCTTTCAGCTTTTGGCCTACTCCGGTTTGAGGTTTCACTGCACAACCCCTCCTGAAAGCTCCGTAAGACAATGCTTTCCGGCACACTCCCTTACTTCAACGCTTTGGCAGGCACACGTCGTTGTCTGCCTTTATATTTTATTGTACGCAGAACCCTTGATGATGTCAATCAGAAAATGGCCGAGGGGCGGTGTTTGGAATCAGCCAAGCACCGCTCCTCGGCCTTTCTTTTTTTCTGCGCGGATGTGCAGAACTAGGCGACCAACGGGAGCCGAGAAGCCACGCCGGAAGGCGTGTTCGACTGGACGCCAAAGCGGCCCGGTCCGGGGCTTGGGGAGGCCCCAACCAGCGTTTCGGAATGTCCAAAAGGATATTCCGAAACATTGCTGGCCTACTCCGCCTGCGGAGCAGGCATAGGCTTTGTATAACAAAACTCCGGCACGGTACAATATGGACAAGACTTATCGAACCGGAGGTTTACCATGAACGGAAAACAGATCACCACACAGCAGCTTACCACATTCGCCCGGCATCTGCGCCAGGCCGAGCGCAGCCCCGGCACCATTGAGAACTACCTGCGCCATGTGCGCGCCTTTGCCGCGTGGCTGGCCGGCAGGCCGGTGACCAAAGAGGCCGCTGCGGAGTGGAAGGAACACCTGCTTGATAAAGGTTACTGCCCCAGCACCATCAATGCCATGCTGGGCGGGCTGAACCGCTTCTTTGACTTTGTGGGCTGGAAGAAATATCAGGTCAAGGCCCTGCGCCTCCAGCGGCAACTATTCCGGGATGACAGCAAGGAACTGACCCGTGCCGAGTATGACCGCCTGATTACTGCCGCCCATGCCCTGGGCCGGGAGCGGCTGGCCCTGCTGATGGAAACCATCTGCGCCACAGGTATCCGGGTGAGCGAGGTGCAGTATCTCACTGTGGAGGCCGTGGAGCGCGGCAGGGCGGAAATCTCCCTGAAAGGCAAAATCCGCACCATCCTCATTCCTGGGAAACTCAGGCGCAAACTGCTGAAATACGCCCGCAAAAACAAAACCGTTTCCGGTGAGATCTTTCGCACCAGAAACGGAAAGGGGCTGTCCAGAAAGCAGATTTGGGCGGAGATGAAGGCCATCTGCAAAGCGGCGGGCGTAGAGGCCAGCAAGGTATTTCCACACAACCTGCGCCACCTGTTCGCACGGACATTCTACAAGGTCTGCCGGGATGTGGCGAAACTGGCCGACGTGCTGGGCCACAGCAGTATCGAAACCACCCGCATCTACCTGATCTCCACCGGCGCAGAACACGCCAGTCTGCTGGAGCGGCTGGGACTGGTAGGATAGGACAATCTTCACAAAAAGTCCCGATCCGGCAGAAAACCAACCGGCAGAGTACATATTTAACGAGGTTATTTTAGCATGAAATCCATTGGAACGCAAGCAGTCAGCCGGGGTTGGGCATGGCAAAACAGGCCAAACAGGTGAAATTATTGTTTGGCCTTGGTTCATGCGCCCATTTCCACCACTCCATGTACTGTATGGGGTGGTTTTCTTCTGTATGCCTGCCTTTTATATCGAACCTATTTCGGCTCCGGCGAACAATCTGTGAAGATTGTCCCACTCCGGCCTGCATGGCGCACACAACAAATTGTGAAGTTTGTCACTGGCAGAGCGAGGGACGGAGGTGATTCACATGATACAGACGGCAGAAGAATATTCCTTTCCTGACCGCGCCGGGCAGAATGACCCTTGCCTCAGATGGGAGCAGGTGGACGCCTATCTAAATGATTTGCAGACCCGGGGACGCACACCAGAAACCATTCGGACGTACCGGAGAAACCTGCTGCTGCTTTTCGAGGCATTGCCCGAAAGCAGGCAACTTGACCGCAGGACACTGGCCCGCTGGCGGGACACGATGCTGGAACAGGGATACACCCCACGGACAGTCAATGTGCGGCTTGCCTCTGCAAATGGCTTTTTAGATTATCTCGGCCTGCGGGACTACCAACTCCCCATGCAGTTGAAACCGGCGGAGGATGATATACAGCCGGAACTGACCCGCAATGAATACCTGCGCCTGCTTTCCGTGGCACGGACACTGGACAAAGGGCGGACATACTTAATGGTAAAGGTCTTTGCCATTTTGGGGCTGACCGTACATGATCTGCCGAAACTCACAGCGGAGGCCGTTGAAAAAGGGGTGTTTACGACCAGCGCCAACCGTTCCCGACAAATAATCCGCATCCCGAATTGTCTGCAAGCGGAACTGCTGGGCTACCTTCAGCGGGAGGGGATACGGAGCGGGCCGGTGTTCTGTACTCGGAATGGGAAACCCATCTGCCGTGCGGCGGTGACAGCCTGTATCCAGCAGTTATCCAGAGATGCGCGGGTAGCGCCAGAGAAGTGTAATCCCCGCTGCCTGCGGAAACTGTGCCAATCCACTCGGGCGGGCGTCCAGCAGAGTATCTCCCTGCTGGTGGAGCAGGCGCTGGACCGGATGCTGGAGCAAGAACAAATTACAATCGGCTGGGAGGAGGTGAACGGCCATGGGTAGAAATAACGCATTGACCCTGCCTCTTCTGGAGTATCTGTCGCACCGGGCTGGATGTGCCTACCTGTCCGACCTGAAGTACATAAATGGCTGGCAAAGAGCACGGCTGGCCCGTGTGTTGGAGGAGATTCCAGCAGGGGCAGCAGATCTTCGCACTTGGAACGATGCGCTGGACTATTTGGCACAAGCCCCGCCAGAGCAGGCGGCGGAAGACGCCAGAGCACTGTTGATTACCAAATTATCGCAACCCATGCAAAATAGGAAGTAAAGGAGAACAAGCCATGAAACTACGATTGAGACGGCCATTGGCTATGCTGCTGACCGTCGTGATGCTGTTGGGGCTGCTCCCCACTGCGGCTTTTGCCGTGGAGGAAGGCACTGGAGAACCGTCCACAGCCGTTGCCCCAGCAGTCATCAAGCTGGACAGCGCAAAGTGCGAAGTGGGTGACGAAGTTACCTTAAATGGCAGTACCACTGTATCAGACGGCGGTATGCTGTCCTACCAGTGGTACAAGAGCGGCGACGATTCGGTGGATGATGCCGACGCCGCTGAGGATGAAAAGAACGACCTCCCTCTGGACGGTGAGACCAAGACCACTTTGACCGTGGACACCACGGAAGCCGGGGTGTTCTACTACTACGTCATTGCCACCAATACGGTGGAACTGGCAGATGGAGCAACGGCCACCGCCTCCACCACCAGTAATGTGGCCATGGTGACTGTAAAAGAGGCCGAGCCTGTTCCGCCCAGTGAGAACAGTGAGCCAGAGGATGACCAGGAACCGACTGACGGCAACGCTTCGGAGAATGAGCAAGCCCCAGAAAATGGTGGTGAGGAGCCGGCTCGACCCCTGGCAAACCAAGGAGAAAGCTACTTTGGTTCGCTGACTCTGACCGGCTTTAATGAGGCCACCGACAACACAGCTTTTTCGTCCGTTACCAAAGACCTGCTCGATGATACGGACGACACACCCCTGAAGTGGCACTTGGGCAGCACGGGAACCCGCTACCCGGCCACCATGAGAATCAATGTCGGCTCCGGCAAGCCCGCAGACGGAGCTACCCGCACCCTGACGATCACGCTGGCCAAGGGGCTGGAGTTTGTGTCCTACCCCGAAGATACTGCCAGTGAGCTGCCGGAGGGAGTCACCCTGAAAGCCGAACCGACCCGGGATGAGGACATCTATACCAGATACGGCTACTCCAGTGTGTACGGCTCCCTGGTATATGAGATTTCGGCTGAAGCAGCTACCAAGGCCACAGATATCAGCGGCTTCATGCTGGAAAATATCACCATTCGGCCCACCCGCGCCTTCTTTACCGAAAACAAGGATGGCATGACAATCGAGGACGCCCTGGAGGTCACCTACTCGGCAGACTATGAGGATGACATCCAGGATGTGACGGAGACCAAGTCCTATGATGTAGAGCTTTGGGGTGCGGCATCCCCCGATAATGTGGTTCTCAACAGCAACAAACATAGCTATGTACTGTCCCCCGGTGAATCGGTTCAAAACCGGCCGATGTGGTACTTTGAGGAAAATAGCATTGGCGGGCAGTTGATCAAAGACCTCACCTATACTATTGAGGCAGACGAGGAACTGCAATTCTCCGATCCCGCTGTGACAATCGATGGCGTGGAAGTTGAAAATAACAGTGCTAAAATAGAGGAAACTCAAACCACAGATGGCAGAAAAACCGTCAAATTTATCGCGTCAAACCTGTGGGTAAACAAAAACTACGCCGCAAGTTCAGACGTGTTCTACGGCAATACTCCACAGTATACCTATCAGGTAAGCGTATCGGAGGGCATTGAGCCCGGAACCTATACCTATCAGATCAAAAGCGCAACTTTTTCATTGGAATCGGGTGTGAGTATCACGATTCCCGGCAACACTACTGTTAAATTTACCGTCCAAGAAAAAATGGAAGAGGGAGATGATGCCAACTTCAAAGTGGAGAACATTACGATTTTCCGCGCCAACATCCATCAAAATGAGATCAATATGACCATGGGCGGTTTGGCGTGGGAAAATGTAGGTGTAAACGATACCCTTCCCAAAACGGTAAAGATCCAGTTTGATGAGAATGCAGTCATCAATGCGGTCACGCTGCCACAGTATAACGGCATTACAGACACTACCATAAACGCCACTCTACGCATGGCAGATGGTACGGTGCAGTATGTTTCCAAAGACCGCTCCGACTTTGCCGATAAGACTCTCATCACGCTGAAAGAGTTTGGGGAAGCAAACGCGGTCAGCCTCCAGTCGGTAACCGCCCAGGTGGGGCAACTGCCCGCCTCCAGCACCCCTATTAATACTGCTGGGTGGGTTGTCAAAAATCATTCTATTTTTACTCAAACAGAATATTTCAACTCTGTGGGACACTTCATCTCTGCGGAAACCGACTCTATAACCACCACCTATACCGTTTGGACAACCGGGACAAATGAAAGCAGCGAGGGTTCCAACACCAAGACGGCCACCTGCACCACAAAGGCGGTGGGAGCTGACGAGGCCACTTTTTCCATAGACCCAAGAACGTCAAGCTACCCTGAAACACTGAGCCCAGGCGACACCTTATCCATAAATATAAGTTTTTACCAAGCCAGTAAGGATGGGGCGTATTCCGCCCCCATGGTGCAGCCTGTGCTTTACATCCGCCAGCCCAAGGATATGGCCTTCAGCACACAGTCCCTGAAGCTCTATGATATCGTAAACGGCCAGCAGCACAGTCTTATCACACCTGAATCCATCACAGACGTCACCAACCAGTGTACCGTGGAGGACGGGAGCCGGATCTGGAAGGTGGTCCTCCCGGAGGACTATCTCCTGGGATACTACGATGAAAACCTGGACTCCCATGCGTTGGGGGTAGAATACACGATGACAGTGTTGCCCAACGCGTCCAGTGCCGCGCTGGATCAATCCACCATGCTATTCCTGACGGATGACAGCAACATAGGTCCGAACGACAGTGCATATTCTGTCGTATCAGATGTCTATAACGTCACCGGCAAGGGTGCTGATGCAAAACTCAACGGCCTGTCATCCAAGGTCTGCACTTTGATGGGGAGCAGCCAGATCAGCATGGGCAGCGCCATCAAGACGGATCTAGACGAGAACTATTTCAACTATGTCGAGGGGGACAATAACACCATTGCCTCCTTTGCAACTGGACAGACGGGCAGCATCCGGCTCAATGTGGTCAACAACGGCGATTCCGATGCGGACAATGTGGTGTTCTATATCCCCCTGCCCAAGGCGGGCGCGACTTATTCGGAGCTGTTCGGCGGAAAGTATGTTGGCACCCTGGATTTGCTGTTGAAGGAGCAGGACGGGGAATATTATATCACTGATGGCCGTTCCAGCCCCAATGTCACCTACGCCACTGTCACAGATTACAACGAATACGGTTTGCCGGTGGAGAATGAGAATACAAGTTGGTCCACCTCCTACTCCGACACCTGCAATATGATTCGTGTAACATACCGCAACATCCCCTCCGGCAGTGGCGAGAGTACGATCACCTTCCACATCAAAACCAGCGATGCCCCGCAGAACAGCGGAAACATGAGCATCTTCTATCCCGTCATCGACTGCGTGTACGGAAATGTCACCCAGCGGGGCAAGCAGGCCCCAATCGCCCTCCAGTGCTGGAGCGGCGTCGTCAGCGGCACGGTCTTTGATGACACAGACCGCGACGGCGTGCAGGACGAAGGCGAGGCCGGCGTGGAGGGCATCACCGTGGAGGTGAAGCCGGAGAACGCCCCCTCCAAGTTCGCAACGACGGGTGAGGACGGCAAATATACGGTCACCGGCGTGCGCACCGACGGCAAGGTAACCGTCACCGTGCAGGATGGCACCCACAGCTTCAACCCCCTCACCGGTGCGGATGCCCGGCAGTACAGCCAGGCGGTAATTACCGCTCCGGGCGACGGTTCGGCTTACTCGGTTGTCGTCCCCATCGAGGGTACGCCCCAGAATGCGGCCTATACCTATAACGCCAAGGATATGACCACCGCCGCCGTGTCCGCCGGCCTGATAAAGCCCTACAAGGTGACCTTCAGCGGCAACGGCGCCTCCACGGTCAACCCCGCTGAAATCTACCGCTTCCCCGGCGAGACCGTGGGCGACTACAACCAGAAGGTCACCGTCCAGACCGGAGAGGGCGAGACCTTCCAGAACGAGTGGAACATGAAAGTCGGTGACGGGGAAACGACCCCCGTAGCGGACAGCGCCCTGCTGACCACTGCGATCACGGGCGATACCGTGTTCACCCCCGTCATTGAGAGCCAAAAGAATGTCGTCTACTTCATGGTGTGGGACGACACCCAGGGAGAATCAGTCGCGCTGAAGTATGACGATATTCCCTATGGCGATACATTGGGCAGCAAGACCAACGGCGTTTTCCCGGACATGACAAATTATCAGCGGCCCGGCTATGAGCTGACAGGCTGGAATGTGAACGCCGTGGGCGCTGTCATTATCCCCAATGACGCCGACGGACAGAGCAAAATCCTGAACGCGAAGGTGACCGGCATGATCAGCTATCACGCTGTGTACACCCCGCTCAGCAATATCACGGTGACGCTGAATCCCAACTATGAGGGCGCGCAGTCTACCGCGCTGACGGAACTGATCTATGGGCATCCGGTCAACTACACCATCCCCACTCGCGAGGGGTATACCTTCCTGGGGTGGTCTACGGAGCAGAACGCCACCGAGGGCAGCATGTCCCTGACCTGCCCGGCGGTGGACACGGAGTTCTTCGCCGTCTGGGAGCCCGGCACTGTCCGCCTGACCCTGCTGGAGAACGGCGGCACATGGGCGGATGGCAGCGACTTTGAGAACGGCTACATCGACGGCACCGTGGGCGAGGCCGTGAACCTGCCCACCGACACGTACATCACCCGTGTGGGCTATGAGTTCAAGGGCTGGTATGTCCAGGGCGATGCCGAGCAGAAAGTCCTGACCGACGACTACAAATTCCCCACCAAGGCCACCACCCTGATCGCCAAGTGGGAGCCCAAGCAGGAGAGCATCACCTTTGATTATGGTGAGGATAGCAAAATCCCGTCCGAAACGGTCAGCGGCCCGCATGGTTCCATTGTGGGCTATGAAAAAGGCCAAGAGCTGATCAATGTTACCCGTGAGGGCTGGTCGCTGGTTGGCTGGAAGAATGAGAAGACCGGAATGGTCACCCCCGCCGCCAACACCGGCAGCATCGTGATTGAGGACGAACAGAAGTACATTGCGCAGTGGGCTCAGGGCCAGTCCATGCTGAAATTTAACGCAGGCGAGGATGCCAAATTCCCCAACAACGGCCAAGTCAAGACATATTACGGCAATACCGGCTCCGACCTTGAGCACGGCGAACCCGTAAATCCTGAGCGTGAGGGCTACAAGTTCCTCGGCTGGTTTGATGATCCTACTGGCGGCGACGCCGTTACGGAATTTACCTTCCCGCAGACTGAAAACGGGGAAAAGACCTACTATGCGCAGTGGGGGAAGGAGACTTACACCGTCACCTTCCGCTACAACGGCGGAACGCTGGAGGGCGCAGACCACAAAGAAGTCCCTGTTGAATATCTGGACAACGTGGACGATGTCCCCACGCCGACCAACGGCAATGCGGAATTGCTGAGCTGGACAGACGTGTCCACCGGCCAGACCTATTCCGCCGAGGAGATTGAAAAACGCGAGGTCAAGGCCAACACCATTTACTCCGCGAACTGGAATCTTCCCAGCTATCAGGTTACCTTCGGCAACCTGGGTGACGATGCGAATAAGACCTCTACGGTGTCTGTCACCTCCGGCAGCGGCGTGTTTGCGCCCGACCCGCAGACTCCTGACGGAAAGGTGTTCCTGCACTGGCTGCTGACCAGCGATCCAGACGCCACCAAGACGGAATATTCCGACCAGGATCTGGCGCAGCTCAAAATCTCCAAGGATATGACATTCCAAGCCGTATTCGGCGAGGACAGCTACACCATCACTTTCATCACCAGCAACGGCAGCTTTGAGGGCGGCGAAAAGGAAGCCACCATTACCAAGAAGGGCGGCGAAAAGCTGGCAGAGACGGACTTCCCCAAGGTAACCAGTGACACTAAGCTTGTCGGCTGGTACTACGGCGGGCAGACCAAACCCGCTGCGGAGTGGGCTGCTGATACCGTGGTCGAAGGCAACATGACCTTCGTGGCGGTATTTGAGGGCAACGTGACCCTGAACCTGATCGCCAACGGCGGCCAGTTTGCACAGGGCGCGCAGACCTCCTTCACCGACGCGGCGGGAACTAAGATTACCGTCCCCACGCCGACCCGCACCGGCTGGACCTTTGCCGGCTGGTACACGGCTGAGAACGGCGGGACGGAGATTACCGACACCAGCAAGCTGCCCGCCGCCTCCGCCATCTGGTACGCCCATTGGACCAAGGGCGATCTGACGGTCACCGTCACTAACTCAGAGGACCAGATTTATGACGGCACGCCCAAGACCCCGGCCCTGACGGTCAAGGTTGGAGAAACCACACTGACCGCAGGTGAGGACTATGTGGCCATCTACGAGAACTACATCAACGCAGGCACCGCGACGGTGAAGGTCTACGGCATCGAGGATTACGCTGGCTTAACTGGTACCGCCACCTTCACCATCCAGAAGGCCGAGCAGATTGTGAACTTCGTCAAGTCCGGCGTCCAGACGGCCATCTATGGCAAGAGCTTCGCCAACACCGCCACCGCCCAGTTGGACAGCGCCGCCGCGAAGATCACCTACTCCAGCAGTGACGATAGCATTGCCACCGTGAATGCA
Organism: Agathobaculum sp. TL06; assembly: GCF_054658635.1. Taxonomy (NCBI): domain Bacteria; kingdom Bacillati; phylum Bacillota; class Clostridia; order Eubacteriales; family Butyricicoccaceae; genus Agathobaculum; species Agathobaculum sp. TL06. The sequence goes on along the minus strand of NZ_BAAGGY010000002.1, from coordinate 29,016 downwards.
AGTACCGGAGAGGTCACCATCCTCAAGGCCGGCGAAGTCACCATCACGGCGACAGCGGCAGAGACGAGTAATGTCAAAGAGGGCAAAGCCGAGTATAAGCTGACCATCAGCAAGGCCACCCCCACGCTGACCTTTGCCAACAGCACCGTCAGCGTCAAGACCACTGGCTCCGTGAACAACCCCCTGACCATCGTACCCGAGGGCCTGACCGTGACCTACTCCAGCAGTAATGAGGATGTTGCAAAGGTTGACCCCTCCACTGGCACAATTACCCTTGTAGGCGAGGGTACGGCCACCATCAAGGCTACCTTCGAGGGCAATGACTGCTACAAGCAGGCCGAAGACACCTACACCCTGACCGTGGACAACGACGCCATCGTCTACACCGCCGAGGGCTGGCACGGCGCCTATGACACACAGGAACACGGCATCACGGTGAATGTTACCACTCTCAACTCTGATGCAACTGTGACTTACAGCACTACCGAGGATAGTAACTTCACCGCTCAGAACCCCACTTTCACCGACGCCGGCACCTACACGGTCTACTTCAAGATCGAGGCCCAGGGCTATGACGCCGTGACCGGCTTGGCCAAGGTCATTATTGACAGGGCCCAGCTCACCGCGGCCACCGTCACTGGTGGCGAGTACACCGGCCAGCCGGTGGAAGGTACCGTCAGCGATGTCAAGGCCGGAGAACTGACTGGCCTTGTAGAAAACACGGATTACACCGTAACTTTCTACAACAATGTCAATGCCGGCGAAAATACTGCCCTGGCAGTCATCATGGGTACCGGCAATTTCACCGGCACCCTGATCAAGACCTTTACCATCACCCCCAAGAAGTTGACCCCGCAGATGGTGTCCGAAATTGCGGGCCAGCCCTATACCGGCGAGCAGGTCAAGCCCGATGTCACCGTGACGGACGGCTCCACCACGCTGATGGAGGGCAAGGACTTCACCGTGACCTATGGCGATAACAACAGCGCAGGCACCAACGCGGGCACCGTAATCATCACCGGCACCGGCAACTATGCTGGCACCGTCACCAAGCAGTTCGACATCACTAACGCCGGCACCTTCGAGGTGATCGTGGACAATACCACCCTGACCTACGACGGGACGGAAAAGGAGCCTGCCGTTACGGTTTGGGCCGTGTCTGACGACGGAAAGACCAAGACCATGCTGACTGTGGGTACCGACTACGAGGTGACCTATGAGAACAACATCAATGCAGGCACCGCCAGCGTGACCGTTAAGGGCATGGGCGCTTATACCGAGAGCGGCAAGAACTGGAAGGATATTACGGTCTACTTCACCATCCAGCCTGCGGAGCAGTCTGTGACCTTTGCGAGTGCTGAGGTTGAAAAGACCTACGGCGATCCCGCTTTCACCCAGGCCGCCACAGTCACCCTGAATCCGGATGTTGACGGCCAGACCCCCAGCGCAGTCACCTACGCCAGCAGCGACCCCGCCGTGGCGACGGTGGACAGCGACGGTAAGGTGACCATCGTGGGAGCTGGAACCGCCACCATCACCGCCAGCGCAGCGGCCACCCAAAACTACAAGGGGGCCGAGGCCAGCTACAAGCTGACCGTCAAGCCCAAGGACATTTCCAGCTCGGACGTGACGGCCTCCCAGATCCCCGACCAGCCCTATGGCGGCGTCCCCGTGACCCCGGAGTTCTCTTTGACCGACAGCGATTCCGACATCACGAAGGACAACCTTGAGGTCAATGTGGACTACACCTTCGAATACTCCAACAACAACGGCGAGGGCGAAGGCAAGATCACCATCACCGGCAAGGGCAACTACACCGGCAAAAAAGAAGTGAGCTTCAACATCATCTCCTGGAGCGAGTCCCAGGTGGTTGTCACCCCCGCGGCCATCACCATCTACATGGGCGGTGCAAATGGCTATGAGGGCGCCGTCGTGGACGAGGAAACCGGCAGCATTACGGCCAGTTCCTCTCTTCCCGAGCCCGGCTTCCGGTTCACCCTGCCCGATATGCTGGAAGATGCATTGACGGCAGATAACGCAGACCTGACCGACATCACGTTCCTTGAGCCGGCCAGCGGCAAGGAGTGGACGGCGGAGCTCTACGCGGAGGGAGCCAGCAGCGTTTACCGGCTGGTTCCCGGAGCGGAGCAGGAACCCGTGCGCGTCCAGTTCACCAACGCCCAGGGCCAGACCGTCACCGAGGACAGGTTCGAGGTTGGCGAGAACATCAACCAGACGCTGACCATGACCCTCTACAAGGGCAACGTGAGCGTCATCTACGCCATCTATGACGGCGTGCGGTATCCCATCCGGCTGGGCGAGAGCACCCTGACTGTCCGGGGCGTGACCGAGGAGGCCCAGTATGCCGCCGTGACGGACGGCACAGAGGCCCCCGTGGAGGGCAAGCCCGCCGTGGCCGCGGAGAGCGGCACCACCTACACCATCAACGGCAGCAAGGTCCAGGTGGAGGATCCCAGCGGCGTGGCGCTCCTGTACGACAGCATCATCGACGCCAATGGCGAGGACCGCACCAGCCTGCTGGAGGATAAGGCCGGGGATACCCTGGCCGGTATGGGCCAGACGCCCGGCGAGGGCAGCCGCTTCGCCTACTCCTTCCAGTACCTCGACCTGGTGGACCAAAACAACGGCAACGCCTGGGTCAAGGCCAGCCAGGATGTGACCATCTACTGGCCCTACCCGGCGGGGACGGACAAAAACACCGAGTTTACCCTGCTCCACTTTGAGGGCCTGCACCGCAGCATGGACGCAGACGACATTGCGGGCCAGATTGAAGGCTGCACGGTCAGCGAAGTGACCATCGCTAACAAGACCGACACCCATATCGTGCTCAAGGCCGGTTCCCAGGGCTTCTCGCCCTTCGCTCTGGTGTGGGAGGAGAAGATCCCCACCTACACCATCACGGCCACATCCAACGGCAACGGCTCCATCACCCCGGACGGCGTGACCACCGTGCAGGAGGGCGGCAGCCAGAGCTACACCATCCAGGCCGACAGCGGCTACCACATCTCGGATGTGAAGGTCAACGGCGTGAGCGTCGGCGCGGTGGAGATCTATACCTTCACCAATGTCCAGAGCAACCAGACCATCGCAGTGACCTTTAGCCGCAACAGCTCCGGCGGCGGTGGCGGTGGCGGCGGTCACACCAAGCCCTCCGACCCGGACGAGGACATTCCCGACGAGCCCGGTTCTGCGGATCCCTTTGACACCGGCGTAGGCAACTGGCTCAACACTGAGGACCACACCGCCTATCTCGGCGGCTACGGCGGCGGCCTGTTCGGGCCGGACGACAACATGACCCGAGCCCAGGCAGCGCAAATGTTCTACAACCTGCTGCTGGACCAGGATGTACCCATCACCGTCAGCTTTACCGATGTGGCTGCGGACGCCTGGTATGCCAAGGCGGTCAACACCCTGGCTTCCCTCGGCATCGTGGACGGCGTGGGCAACAGCCAGTTTGCGCCGGAGCGGGCCATCACCCGGGCGGAGTTCACGGTCATCGCCATGCGCTTTGCCCACCTGGATACCACAGGGGAGAATATCTTCTCCGATGTGAAGCCGGACGACTGGTTCTACGCTCAGGTGGTCGGCTCCATCAAATACGGCTGGATCACCGGCTACACGGACGGCACCTTCCGCCCGGGCAGCACCATCACCCGTGCTGAGGTGACCACCATCGTCAACCGGATGCTGGGCCGCAGCGCCGACAAGGCGTTTGTGGACAGCCATGCGGATACCCTGACCCAGTTTGACGATGTCAGCCGCACCGATTGGGCCTACTATCAGATCATGGAGGCCACCAACGCCCACGACTACAAGATGTCGGGCGGCGTTGAGGACTGGACCCGGCTCCAGTAACTGCATCAAGGCGGAGGGGAAAGGGGCTTCGGCCCCTTTCTTCTCTATGCCGGGAAAATCGAAAATCACCCCAGCGTTTGGAGAGGAGAAAAAAATGGAGAGAAACATGATGGGGCCCGGCCTGGCCGGGGCCAGAAAGAAAAAACCGTAGAGGTGCCAGGCTTCCAGGTCAAGGGGCATCTGCTCCAGTGGGAGAATGTAGCCATCCAAATCAACAACATTGCCCTGGTCACCAGCTCCGATGTACAGCCGACGCAGTTCCCTATCTGGGTGCTGCTGATCGCCGTTTTGGGCATAGCCCTGATTCCCTTTATGCTGCCCCTGGGCCTTGTCCTGCTGGCCCTGAGTGCATTTACCTTTTATGTCTGGTATCGGGAGAATGAAAAGAAAAAGCAGCAGAAATTTCTCTATATCCAGCTCAATTCCGGCAAATCCTTTGCCCTGCTGTTTCAGTCACAGGAGTTTCTAAATCAGGTGCTCCAGACCTTTTCCAACATCTTCGCAGATGGCGGGAGGACGGGCAACAATTACTACTTTGACCTGAAAAACAGCAGGATTGACCGCAATTCCAGCGTCATCCAAAACCTGCGCCAGTAAGGGGGAGGCCGGCATGGCGGACTACTATTTCAACTTCCAGGGCGCAAGGATAGACAACGGCTCCAGCGGCATCCATACCTTTATCGCCGGAGATGTTCAGGCAACGCCGGCAAGCGACGCAATCGTCACAGAGCTGCGAGAAATCCGCAGAAAGCTGGAGAAGTCTGAGCCTTTGCTGGCCGCTGCTGTGGGCAATCTGGAACAAGCGGTGCGGGCGCAGGATAAGCCCACCATCTCCAAAATCGTCCAGCAGCTGTCCGTAGGCACCGCAGCGTCAGTATTTGCAAACCTTTCCAGCAACGGCCTTATGACATTCCTCGGGCTCCGGTAAACAACAGCAGAAAAAACAGAGGGGGTGTAAAAGATGACCCTGTATGAACGCTGCAAGGAGTCTGTCTGGGAACATCTGCTTGAGCAGTGGGACGCCGAGCGCAATGCCCCTTTGACACCCGGAGATGTGGCCAGCGCAACCCACCGGAAGGTGTGGTGGCGCTGTGAACACGGCCATAGCTGGCAGGCAACCGTCGCTTCGCGTGTTTCAGGCTGCGGCTGCCCGATCTGTGCCAACCGTGTGATTCTGGCAGGCTATAACGACCTCGCCACCACCCACCCCCATCTGGCCAAGCAGTGGCATCCCACGAAAAACAGGGGCCTGAAGCCCACTCAGGTCTGCGCAGGTTATATGAAAAAGGTCTGGTGGCAGTGTGAACAAGGGCACGCATGGCAGGCCGCCGTTTCAACCCGTATCAAGCAGGGGGCAGACTGCCCTGTCTGTTCCAACTATGTGGCGCTGGCGGGCTACAATGACCTGCAAACCCTGTATCCGGCTATCGCCGCCCAGTGGCACCCCATCAAAAACGGGCTGCTGGCCCCAAGCCAGGTCGTGGCGGGCAGCAACCGCTATGTCTGGTCGCAGTGCCATTTGGGCCATGCGTGGCGTGCCAAGGTGGTAGACCGGACGAGAGGCACCAACAGCTGCCCCTACTGTGCTGGTCAGAAGGTGCTGGAGGGCTTCAACGACCTCGCCACCGTATGCCCGGAGGTGGCGGCACAGTGGCACCCTGAGATGAACGGCACACTGACGCCCCAGCAGGTAACAGCGGGCAGCAACCGGCGCGTCTGGTGGATCTGTCCCGAGGGGCACGACTGGCGCACAGCGGTCTATAACCGTACCGGCAGGAACAAGCGGACAGGATGCCCGGTCTGCGCGGGAAACTATAAAGTTACCTACCAGCAGAGAGCATACCAGGAGATACTGATGCCGCCGGCGGGAAAGGAGGGGCGGTAAGGGTAGGGCCCTGTTATCTGATACATAAGCGGGCTATGGGGGGGTGAACATGATTAGCTGTCCCTTTTGAGAGGTTTTGGACAAGCGGTTCGCCGCCGAACCAAATACGATTCCCCGCTGTTAAGGCGCGAGCAGCCGGATGGCTGCCCGCGCCCTGTTTTTTCTTCGACGGCTTATCCCAATATCCCCTATCAAATATTAGGAGGTCTTGGGATAAGCCGTCGAAGTTTTTCCGTACTCTGCCCGGCCTTTTGCCGGAAATCGCGAAGCACGGGAAAATTTTCAGAAAGGAATTGTATTTTGGCGGGAAATGGCCCCGCTGCCGTGGGCCGCCCTCCGAGAGCTTGAACATCTTACTTTTCAAACTTTCGGAGGTAACGCCATGAGCAAAGAACAGAAAAGATACTATCTCTACATAGATGGACAAGCTGTGCCTGTCAGCGAACAGGTCTTTCGCGCCAGCCGCCATCATGGCCGGAAAGAGGAATACTTCACCTACGACCTGAAAACGGAGAAGTTTTCCTGCAACCAGGAAACACAGACGGCCCGCTTCACCCCCAGTCGAGAGGATTCCTATGAGCGACTGTTGGGGGCAGGCCACCAGTTTGCCACGGGCGGCCCCACGCCGGAGGAAGAAGCTATATCTTCCCTCTGGCTGAAAGAGTTGATGCGTAGCCTGTCCCCGGAGGAGCGTGGAATCATTTATCATTTCTATGTGCTGGATAAGTCAGAGCGGGAAGCCTGCGCGGCCCTCCAGCTGTCCCAAACCACATTCCGCCGCCGCAGAGATGCCTTACTCGAAAAACTACGGAATTTGTTGAAAGAAAATTTCTAAAAAGCGGCGCAAAACCGGCCTCCCAGCGGGTAAGTAAGCGAGGGGGTCTATCTACCTCTCTGCAACTTGACAAATAACGGGACAAGCTCCCGTTCATATCGGTATGTGAGCTCCAAGACCCGTTGAAGCGAGCGATACAGGGGTGGACGCCAAGACTGCCTGCGGGCTGGGGATGGATGAAAGGGGGTGTACCCCCATCCCCAGCCTGTCAAAGCGATCACATCAAAGGTACGAGCGGTAACCTGCCAACCTGTTACCCGGCATTGGTAACGCCGGGGGCGCATGGACCCTCAACGGGAGATAACCGGATAATACCCGATCCCACTGGGTAAAAGTGGACTACTATGGGAATGGCGTGCGCGGTTTAGTCACCCGCGGTTCACCTTCCGTTGGTTTTTAGGCGTCTGTTACCAGGACGGGCTCACATACTCCCGTGCCGGGGGTGAGCAGTAAGGCGGTCCTGCCGCCTGAGAATACGGCACACATGGATAATAAAGGATACGGACAGCAACCCCGCGCCGGCCATAGCCCATCACAGAATAGGGGTGCAAAATAGGCCGGGCGGGCTGTCCTTCCATCCCGTACTGGATGCGGGACGTTGCGCCACAAGGGGCTTTCCTTTGTGGCGCAAGGTGTTTCATCCAGCAGGATGGGGCAACAACGGCGGCACAGCCGAGGGAGGTGAAGTATGCGTATCCAGATTAGAGAAATTAAAATCAATCCAGGCCGACGGGAGGCTTCGCCGGAACGGGTGGCGGAGCTGGCAAAGAGCATTGCCGAGATTGGATTACTCAATCCAGTTACGCTCGACCGGGCCAACACCCTGATCGCCGGCCTGCACCGGCTGGAGGCGGCAAAGCTGCTGGGCTGGGACGAGGTAGATTACACAGTGAGCAGTTTGGAGGGCCTGCGAGCCGAGCTGGCGGAGATCGACGAGAATTTTGTCCGCACCGACCTGTCTGCCATCGAGTATGGCGAGATACTTCTGCGCCGGAAAGAGATTTATGAAGCACTCCACCCGGAGACTATCCCAACTAACCAGGGCGGTCCGTTCCGTGGAAATCAGCATCAGGTGGTCAGCGACAAAATGACGCAGACCACAAAATCCTTTGTGGAAGATACGGCGGAAAAGCTGGGAGTCGGGAAACGGACCGTGGAGCGCCAAATCCAGACGGCCAAGAACATGACCCCGGAGGCCAAGGCCATTATCCGCGATTCGGGTGCCAAGGTGACGAAGAAGGACGCCATGAAGCTCTCCCGACTGAAGCCGGAGCAGCAGAAGGACGCAGCCAGCCAGCTGGCCGCCCAGGAGATCCGCTCCATGGCCGAGTATCAGCCGCCGGAGGAACCGGAGCCCCAAGAGCCGGTCACGGAGGAGCCGGCGGTGGAGCCGCCTCCGTTCAAGCTGAGTGAGCAGCAATTCACCAGTTTTCGGGAATCGGTAGCGGCGCTCAAGGACACAGAGAAGGACTTCAGCTGCACCCCAGACAGCTTTCTGGCGGAGATCACCGCCTTTGTGCGGAAATTCCACCGGGAGATCGAATGGTATAGTACGCCGTATTATGAAGCCGCTTTCCCGGATTTGAGCAGCGTGCAACTGGACTATCTGCACCAGCAGATGGAATCCATCTGCTGCGCGGCAAACCATTTATTACATCAAGTGGAAAGGATGAAGCACACATGAGCTACCGGAAAAAGCACTACCCGGCGAAGCCGGAGCGGGAGACGCCGACCCTATTCGATGTGGAGTACAGCAATCCGGGGGTAGACCGGACGCTGCCTACCAGCCGCCTGACCTCCGGCCTGCCTTATCAGCGGCCTGTGGACGAACGGGAGGTAGACCGCCTGATTCGGGAGTGGGATGACCGCCTGCTGGAGCCCCTGACCGTCAGCTTCCGGGATGGGCGCTTCAACGTGGTGGATGGTCAGCACCGCATCGCCGCCATGGTCAAGAAGAACAGCGGCCGGGAGGTCATGGTCCCCTGCAAGGTTTACAGCGGCCTGAGCTACGAGGAGGAAGCGGCCCTGTGCTATAAACTGGACAAAGCCAAGCGGCGTCTGAGCCTGTCCCAGTCCACCAATGCCCTGGTGGAATCAGGGATGGACGCGGAGGTCACCGAGATCCGCCGTCTGGTAGAGGATGCGGGCTTCCGCTGGGCGCTGGGCAAAAAGAGCGGACGGGAGCATGAGATCGTCGCCACCCGGGCCGTCATCAACGCCTACCGCCTGCTGGGCAGGAACTCCTTCTCCCGTATGCTCACTCTGCTGGAGCAAACGTGGCACGGCGCGCCCCACTCCCTCAACGCAGTGGTCCTCTCCGGGCTGGCCCTGTTCCTCAAGACCTACGACACGGAGCTGAATGACCGCGTTTTTATCAAGCGTCTGTCCGCTGTGGACCCGGATGAGATCATCCGCCGGGGCCGGCTGGATTTCAGCACCAACAGTACCGCCCTGCGCTACGCCAGAGTCTTTCTGGAGAAATACAACGGCCAGCGCGGGGGGCGGCGGCTCCCATACCGTTTCAAATCCTGATACATACCCACCCATAGCGCCGCAGGTCCCCGGCCTGCGGCGTCCGCATTTCCATTCGAGAAGGAGGCCAAGAGAATGGAGCAGAACTTTCGGAACCACACGCCCCAGGCGGAACTCGCGGACATCCAAACCATAGCCGTAGACCAAACCCTCTCCAAAGAGGAACGCATTGCAGAATTTCTCCGGCAGATCAAAAATCCCTACTGCTTCAAATGCGGGAAATTTACCGTTCAGGCACAGTTTTCCCCCAATGGCGTATCGTTGGAGGATTGCCTGAAACAAATCCTGATTTAGCACTTTAATGTGTTGACTTCCCCGGAGTGGTATGCTATACTGATTCTCGGAAAAAGAATTACATAGGCAAGTCTGAATCACTCTTTGATTTATGGGGTAAGTCCGTAAATTTGAAGGAGTGAATTTTTTTATGCCAAAATACCAAGCGACAGAATATTTGCGGCTTTCCTACACGGAAAACCACGAGAATGAGAGCGACAGCATTGCCAACCAGAAAAAGCTCATCGAGGACTATCTGAAAGGCCATCCGGACATCGAGCTGGTATCCGAGAAGGTGGACGATGGGTACAGCGGCATCCTGTTTGACCGTCCTGCGTTCCAGGAGATGATGCAGGACATCACGGATGGTAAGGTCAACTGCGTCATCGTCAAGGATCTGTCCCGCCTGGGGCGTGAGTACATCGAGACCGGGCGCTACCTGCGCCGGATCTTCCCGGCCTACGGCGTCCGGTTCATCGCCATCAACGACAATATCGACACGGCCCATGAACACGCCGGGGATGACTTGAATATCTCCATGAAGAATCTGATCAACGACGCCTACTGCCACGATATTTCCGTCAAGACCCGCAGCGCGTTGGAGGTCAAGCGGAAGAAGGGCGACTATGTGGGTGCCTGCCCGGTCTACGGCTACCGGAAGTCGGAGGAAAACCGGAATCAGCTTGTGGTGGACGAATATGCCGCCCGGGTGGTGCGCGACATCTTCCGGGCCAAGATTGACGGGCGGAGCGCCAAGCGGATCGCGGATGAGCTGAACGCCCTGGGCGTCCTCTCGCCCCTTGCCTATAAAATCAGCCGGGGGCTGCCCCACCCCAAGGGCGGCTTCGCAGACCGGCCGGACGCGAAATGGTCCGCGACTACGGTGATCCGAATTTTGCAGGATGAAATCTATACCGGGACGCTGGTGCAGGGCCGCCAGGGGACGTACAACCATAAACTCAGGAATGTGATACAAAAGCCTGACGAGGAATGGATTCGCGTGAAGGATGCCCATGAGGCCATCATCCGCAAAAGGGATTTTGACCTGGTGCAGCACATCATGGGACTGGATACGCGCACGGCCCCAGAGGGCGAGAAGGTCTACCTGTTCTCCGGCCTGCTGGTGTGCGGCTGCTGTGGGGCGCGCATGACCCGGAAAACCAACACCGTAGGCGGAAAGAAATACATCTATTACCACTGTCCCACTGGCAAGAAGCACGGCTGCACCCATCCAGTGATGCTGCGGGAGGATGATTTGACACAATGCGTCCTGGCCAGTGTGCAAGCCCACATCAAGAATGTTGTGTCGGTAGACGAGCTGCTGAACAGCATCAGCGAGGAGACCATCAACCGGGAGCTGGTGGCGGGCTGCAAGGCGCAGATTGCAGAAAACCGCGCCCAGTTGGAGCAGATTGGCGTGTTCAAGGCCGGCCTTTATGAGAACTTTGTCAAGGGGATGCTGGACAAGGCAGAATATAAGTCCCTGCGGGACGGCTACACCGAGCGCATGGAGGAGCTTCGCTCCGCCATCGACCAGCTTCGCCAGGAGATGGAGCGTGTCACAGACCGGACCAGTGAGCGGCAGAAATGGGCGCAGCAGTTCCGCGAGTTTTCCAATATGACCGAGCTGGATCGCCGCGCCGTGGTCACGCTCATCCAGTCCATCCGCATCATCAGCAAAACCGAGCTGAAAATCACCTTCCGCTACCAGATGGAGTATGATGCCGCCCTGCAAAAGCTCTCTCAGGCGCGGTTGGAACAGGAGGTGGTCTAAATGGCACGGAAAAGCAGAAAGGGTGCGGCGGCAGAGCCGGCGCCGCGCGGCATGAAGCTCTGGCGGGCCGCCCTCTATATCCGCCTGTCTGTGGAGTTTAACAGCAGGCGCGGGGATTCTCTGGAGACACAGCGGGAGATTATGGAGGCCCATCTGGCGCTCTATCCCGATATTGAGATCGCGGGCATCTATACCGACAACGGTATCACCGGCCGCACCTTTGAGCGGGAGGCGTTTCAACGGATGCTGGCGGATATTGAAGCCGGCAAAATCAACTGCGTTGTGGTCAAGGACCTATCCCGGCTGGGCCGGAACACCATCGACACCGGCTATTACATCGAGAAATACTTCCCGATTCATCAGGTGCGGTTCATGGCCGTCAACGACCAGTATGACAGCGAAGCGGCGGACAACAGCGGTAGCCATATCACGGTCCCGCTGAAAAATATGATCAACGAGGCATACGCCGCCGACATCAGCAAGAAGGTCCGCTCCCAGGCCCACCAGAGCATGAAGGCTGGGGAGTTCATCGGCGCGAGGCCGCCCTACGGCTACCGGAAGGACCCGGAGAACTGCCACAAGCTGCTGCCTGACGAAAACGCCGCCCCTGTGGTGCGCCAAATCTTCACCTGGGCGGCAGATGGTGTCCCCCTGAACCAGATGGTAAAGCGGCTGAATGAGGCTGGAATCCTTACCCCCAGCCGCTATAAGGCCAGCTGCGGCTTAATCAAGCATGAGAACCTGATGGGGAGCGGCGTGTGGCAGACAATGACTGTCACCAAGATCCTATCCGATGAGGTCTACACCGGCGATATGGTGCAGGGCAAGACCACTGCCATCGGGCATAAGCAAGTCCCCACCCCGCCGGAGGATTGGATTGTCGTGCGCGGCACCCATGAGCCGCTGGTCAGCCGGGAACTGTTTGAACGGGCGCGGGCCGCCCGTAAACAGGCTGCCAGAAAATACACACGGACAACGAAAACGCTCTATTCAGAAAATATCCTGCGTGGGCGTATCTTTTGTGGGTGCTGTGGGAAGCCCCTGCACCGGCAGCGGAGCAAAAATAAGAACCGGGGCGATGACTACTTTTACCGCTGTATCTCCAATGACCGCATCCAAAGGGACGCCTGCCAGCGCCCTGTCAGCGTCCGGGAGGACCGCTTGTTTCAGGCCATCCTGACGATCATCCGCAAGGAGGCGGAGGTCGTGATGGGGAACAGCCTGCGGCTGAAACAGCACAGCAGACATCTGGAGCAGGATAAGGCCGTGACAGACCGGGAGATCGCCAAGCTGCGCCAGTCCGCCGCAGACAGCCGGAAGTATCTGACCGGCCTGTATGAAAACCTTGTTTCCGGCATCCTTACCGCAGAGGAATACCAAACCTTGAAAGCGAACTATGAGGGGACTATCGACGCGGTGGTACAGCGTGTCCGGGAGCTGCAACGCCAGCAGACGGAGCGCACCGCGCAGGCGGCAGCGTACATCAGCATGGCGGACCGTCTGGACGGTATCAGCAAGGACAGCAAGCTGTCCGCCCTGCTGGTAGAACAGCTCATTGAGCGCATCACCGTGAATGGGCCGGAGGACATTGCGGTCCAGTTCCGGTTTGAAAGCGGCTTTGAGCGTGTAGCGGAGGTTCTGGAAGATGAGTAAAGCGATGGCGTATGTGATTGCCCTCTATATCCGGCTGTCCCTGGAGGACAGCCGGGTGGAGAGTATGAGCATCGAGAACCAGAAGCGCGCCCTGCACAGCTTTGTGGATCAGATGGAGAATGTCCGAAATGTAGAGGTGCTGGAGTTTATCGACAACGGCTACTCCGGTACGAATTTTGAACGGCCCGCCGTCCAGAAACTGCTGGGACAGGTGCAGGCCGGCGAGGTCAACTGCATCATCGTCAAGGATTTCACCCGTTTTGGCCGCAACGCCATCGAGGTCGGCTACTTCATGGAGCGTGTGTTCCCGCTATATGGAATCCGCTTTATCTCTATCAACGACGATTTTGACAGCGGCCGGCTTCACGGCGATACCGGCGGCCTGGACGTGGCGTTTAAGTATCTTGTGGCTGAGTTTTATAGCCGGGATCTGTCCGTAAAATCCAAGTCAGCCAAGTATGTGAAAATGAAGCGGGGCGAATATCAGAGTAAAATCTGTCCCTACGGCTACCGCAAAGGCCCGGATGGACGGATGGAACCGGACGAGGAAACTGCCCCCGTTGTCCAGATGATCTATGAGCTGGCAAAGGCCGGGCACAGCACCACGCAGATTGCAAGGAAACTGCTGGAGAAAGGCATCCAGACCCCCGGTGAGCGCAAGGCGGCTATGGGGATCGTTAAACACGACGTTTCTCGGAGCGGTGGCCTTTGGCAGACCTCCACCCTCCGCAACATCCTGACCGACGAGCGGTATACCGGGACCTACATCATGGGGAAACGCACCGTGCGGGAGGTGGGCAGCTATCTGGTCAGGACCAAGGATGAGAGCGAGTGGTTCAAGATACCGGAACATCATCCACCAATCATCACCAAAGAGCTGTTTCAGCAGGTGCAGGAACGGTTCCCGCGCACCGCCTGCGTCAAGAAGCAGGCCCACCGCTACCCCCTTCGGGGCAAGGTGTTTTGCGGTGTCTGCTCCCATGCGATGAGCAAATCGTCCACTAAAAACAGCGTTTTCTACTGCCGACATTCCCAGGTAGATAAAAATTCCCCCTGCCACGGCCTGCGTATTTCAGAAGCAGAGCTGGAGGGGGTGCTGTATGAGATTATGAATAAGCAGGCCCAAATCATCTTGAACCTGAATGACCTCTCTGACGCGGAGCCAATGGATGTGCATCTGGCGAAGCAGGGCGACTATCTGAAGCAGATTGACGGCTGCCAGAATCAGAAGCGTATCCTATATGAACAGATGCTGCTGGGGGAAATCGGCGCAGAGGAATACAAAGCAGAAAAAGCCAGGGTAGATAAGGAATTAGGCCGGCTGAACCGTATCTATGCTGCCCTGTGTCAGCGGACGGAACAGATGCGGATGGGGGATGAATCAAGGGCTGCCCGAAAGCGGCTGGCGCAGGAAGTCACCGGGGCTGGCGGCCTGACCGCCGCGCTGGTGGACGCCCTGATAGAGCGGGTAGAGGTGTACCCCGAAAATCAGGTGCGGATCATCTGGAAGCTAAAAGATTTTTGCATGGAGGCATGACAATGAGCGGAAACAGAACATGGATTTATTGCCGCATCGCCCATGGCAGTGTATTGGGGCCGGACGCCATCGAGATACAGAGGCGGCGGCTGGAGTGGTATGCGGCCCAGCATGGTTTGACGGTTGTAGGCAGTTCCGAGGACTGCCAGCCGGGGACAACGATGGACCGGCCTGGAGTGCAGAAAATGAACCGCGCTGTTGAGCAGCATACGGTTGACGTGGTGCTCGTGTTCAGCCTGGACCGGCTGTGCCGGAAGATTGGGGATGCCATCCGATATTGGCATTATCTCAGCAAGCATGGCGTCCGCCTCTGCTCAGTAAGCGACGGTGAGATTGACCTGAGCATGGACGCAGATATTATGACGGCCCTGAGCATTTAACTGTGTACGCGATTTTGCATCTAAAACCACATTATTTTCTGAAAAAGTTTTTGTCGTGGTCTTGACATACTGGTGTCTAAGCTCGTGGAATCGGAAAATGGCTCATTTTCATGGAAGCGGAAAATAGAACATGGTATAATCCCCTCAAGGGCTATGGTTTTCGCCATAGTCCTTTTTGTCTAGGAGGGACGATTATGGCACGAAAGAGTAGAAAGAACCCCAATATGAACTGGAGTATCAAACAAAGTCGAGATACTGTGGGTTATATCCGTTTATCCGTTCGAAATATGGACACTTCTGAGTCCATAGACAATCAACGCGTTATCATAGAAGAATGGGGGTGTCAGCATCAAACACCTATTATGCACTACTATATCGACAATGGTTTCAGCGGCAGTCGTTTTGACCGCCCAGCATTCCAGCAGATGATTCAGGATGTCCTTGCCAATCAAATTGAATGTATTGTTGTAAAAGATCTCTCCCGGTTAGGACGAGACCACATCGCAGTTGGTTACTATCTAGAGATGTTCTTTCCCCAAAAGCAAGTCCGTTTTGTCTCCATCAATGACCAGTTTGACACCGTTGACGGCATAAGTAATCAGAGTGAAAACACACTAATCCAATCAAGTATTCGCATTCCTCTCATTAACTTATTTAATGAGAAGGTGTCTATCGAAACAAAAATGAAAGTTGAGGTTATCTTAGACATGAAAGCACAATGCGGTGAATTCATCGGGCCGAGGGCTCCGTTTGGTTACAAAAAATCCACTGAGAATCCCGGACAACTTGTTCCTGATCCGGCGGCGGCAGCTATCGTTCAGAAGATTTTTGAAATGGCCGCAGGTGGTAACGGCGTAACCAGTATCGTCCGGTATTTAAATGAACGGGGTCTTCCGACACCAATCCAATATGCCAGAGCCCAAGGCTTGGCCGGAAAGTTTGACGATGGCAATGGCAGTTGGAACAGCAGGTCGGTAAAGTATATTCTCACCAACCGCACCTACACCGGTATGCTGGTACAGGGAAAAGAAAAAAGGGCTGTGGAATCTACTCATGAGCCGCTGGTTGATTCCGCTACGTTCGACGCGATTCAGAAGGGATTTCAAGCCAGAGCCTTCAATGTAGTTCCGCAGGGTCAATCCCCAGATAATATTTTGAAAGGCAAGGTTATATGCGGGTGCTGCGGCAGGAAAATGCAACGTAAGCGTGGTACTGGCCATGCCGATTGGCACTTTTTCACCTGCATCACCAAAAACCGTTTAGGGGCCAATAAATGTACTGGGATGTATGCCCGAGAAGAAGACATATTTAATGCGATCTATCGCCAGTTGAAAGACTATGTGAATGAACAGTATATTACAAATTCAACATATAATCAGCGGAGACAAGTCCTTACGAGTCAAATTGCTGATCTTGCGCAACGCAAGACAACAGCTTGGATTAATGCAATGGAACACTATGAACAGTATGTACGGGAAGAAATCAGCAAGGAAGAGTTTCGTGCGGTGCAGGACATTGCGAATCGGGCGAAAGAGGCTCTTGTTCAGGCCACAGAACGCAAAGCCGCCTATGAAAAGCAATACGTCACCTTCCGCAAGCTCTTGTCTGCTAGAAATCGAGATATTCCACTTAGCGAGATTGTTGATTGCATTGACAAGGTTGTGGTAGACGGGGGCGGGAAAATTGTGATAAAATGGAATATAAATTAAACCATAAGTGATCTTTTCTAGGCCAGGAAGGAGCCCTCTAATGTTTTTATCAGAATTGCAGGTGAAAGGATTTCGCTTATTCAAAGATCCAGCGATAGTTAAATTACATCGTGGGTTAAACCTGCTTGTTGGAGAAAATGGATGTGGAAAGAGTAGCATAGTTGACGCTATTCGG
The DNA here is from genome assembly GCF_054658635.1 of Agathobaculum sp. TL06. Taxonomy (NCBI): domain Bacteria; kingdom Bacillati; phylum Bacillota; class Clostridia; order Eubacteriales; family Butyricicoccaceae; genus Agathobaculum; species Agathobaculum sp. TL06. Next base: position 12,387 of record NZ_BAAGGY010000002.1, on the reverse strand, counting down.
ATTTTGCTAAATGAATCTGAGTTTTTTCACAGAGGGCTCCGTGAAGAAGATTTCTATCAAGCGTCTAGTGGAGGCGCTTTGCCAACATTGCCAATCTCTGTATCGGGTATCTTTTCTGATTTGGACGATACGCAGCGGGTTGAGTATCTAACATGGTTAACACCTCAATTTGATGCCAAATTAAATGTGGAATATCAATATAACGTGGATTCAAGAAGACTACTTAAGCCTAAAAGGTGGGGAGGTAATTCTTGCAACAGCATATTTGATTGGGAGCCATTAGAGGACATTCAATGTATATATCTTCCAGCCCTTCGAGATGCTGAACGTAGTTTAAGGTCTGGCCGAGGTTCTAGATTGTCAAGATTTATTATCAATTTGTCTGCGGACGAATTAGCCCAGCGGCGAAAAGATCACAAAAAAATGCCATTGGAAGATGAGGTATACCAATTTAATCGAACTGCAGCGGAACAGGAAGACATTAAAAAAGCAAACGAGTTGATAAATTCCAGCCTGAAAAATGCTGTTGGAACGATATTTGGGCAAAGTACACGGATTCAATTTAATGAACCTTCTTACGAACGAATTGTTGAAGCTCTCCAGATTATGTTTTCTAAAAGCGTTGGATGCACTGAACTTGAAAGCTTTAAAAACTTGTCCGAAAACAGCTTGGGATATAATAATCTCATCTATATTGCAACCATCTTGGCAGAGTTTGAAGGACTAAAAGATCAGTATACAACACCAAGAATCCTACTTGTTGAAGAATTAGAGGCTCATCTACATCCACAACTGCAAATCAAACTTCTGAAGTATCTGAGCCAGCAAGCCCTTGATTATGGCATTCAAGTCATTATCACGACACATTCAGCTACGCTGGCAGCAGTCGTTCCAATTGATCAAATAATTTCTGTCCATCGTACCACAGGTGGTGCTCTTATCATTCCAATCAAGGATTGTGGGATTGAGAATCCTGCGAAGGCATTTTTGAACAGATGGATTGATGCTACAAAATCCACCTTGCTTTTCTCTAAAGGGAATATTTTCGTTGAGGGTATTGCTGAAGCAATATTAATTCCTAAGTTAGCTGAGGTCTATTTGAAACAGTATGCTACTACTCATGACATAGAAATCTCATCTCTTGAGGATGCAGGTATATCTGTTATAAATATGAACGGAATCTATTTTCAGTATTTTACTCAGCTTTATAATGGATATACAATATGTATTCCTGAAAGGCAAGAAGGGGAACTCAAAAAAGATTATGAAAATCGTATAAAGGAGTTCAGACAAAAACCGCGCTTTAATGATAATGAATATACCAAAACTTTGGCGCTTCCTATCCGTTGTGCGGTACTTACAGATAATGACCCACCGTGTCTTGTTGAGACACATACCGATGCAGAAACTGGAAAAAGATCCGTGTTTAGATGGGAGCAAAAGCCTACGAAGCAGGAACCAATCGAGGGAAGTAATCCCCAGCTATATCTTCTTGCCCAACTAGCGAATATGACAGATAATTGCCGAATTTTCTCTAATCTAAAAACATTTGAGTATGACTTGGCTATCGAAAGCCATTATAACGCAAGGCTGATGTTGGAAATACTTGTTGAGTGGATTTCAACAGATGGTGCTATCAAAGCGACCCTCGTTCATTACTTAGATGAATTGGGGAAGGAACAAGACGGTGAACCATTTGAAGTTGATGATGCGCAAATGGCGTTAGACATTTTACATCAGGCCGATAAACTAGGAAAAGGCCTTTTTGCACAACTATTATGTGAGAGAATAGACAGTGCTTTTATTGTGCCGCTTTACATTGCTCAGTCAATTCGGTTTATATTGGGCCTGGAGGATTAACAAATGGAACATACATCTCTCTTAGAAGTGTTATGTGGGTGTCACTCAACTCCCACTGAAATAGGAGTGTGTAAAGGAAAGTTAGCCTTCAGATGTGTGAAGTGCGGGTTTTGCTGTATTGAGCATTTGAGCGAACAGCAAATCGCTTATATTTTAGAGGATGCTGTATCTGATATATATCTTAATGCGTGTCCTGGAAGTGGAAAAACTGAGGTAGTGGGTGTAAAGGCTGCATATGAGATAAACAAATGGAGTAATCAGCATACAGGTATCGCAATATTGAGCTTTACGAACTCAGCAGAAAATGAGTTGCGATTTCGTGTAAATTCATACCTTGGACACCAGGTGGAATACCCACATTTTCTAGGTACATTTTCTAGTTGGCTGCATGGGTATATCGCCAATCCATTTCTGGAACTGATAACTAGTTATCAAAACGAATTAAATTCAGACAATAGTATTCGAGTAATTGATACGGATTGCACCAGTGATTTTTTACACGCATTTCAAACAAAATATCAATATAAAGAATTAGGCTACATTAAGGCTAACGAATTCTATATTACAGAAAAGTCAGAAACATCTGTGATTTATGTAGGATCATCTCCAAACGGACAAGCTATTTTGGATGAGTGCCTGCATACTGATACCTGGAGGTTTCCTGAATTAATAGGGCTAAAGAAAAGATTTTGGAAATCGGGTTTTGCGACTTACGAGGATATTGAATATTTAACTTATAAGTTGTTGCAAAACAATTCAGCTATTACCGTTTGCCTTGCGCAACGTTTCCCGTTAATAATTGTTGATGAATGTCAGGATTTAGCGTTTTCTCAGCTTCAGATTCTATATGAATTCCATAAGCATGGAACAAAACTACATTTTATAGGAGATCTGGATCAGTCAATTTACAAATTTCGCAATATTAACCCCATTGAAACGAAATCTTTTATTGAGCAGCTTGGTATGAAAGAATTACAATTAGCTGAGAATTATCGTAGCTGTCAGGCCATAGTTGATGCTAGTTTGGCTGTTCTGAAGAAACCTACAAATTCTGTTATTGGGAAATTAGAAAAAAAGCTGGAAGCCCCTTTGATTGCTTTGCTCTATCAACAAGGCCAAGAACAGCAAGTGCTAAAAAAGTTTGAGGCGCTTGTGAATACAAACCAATTATCGTTAGAAAATAGTAGGATTATTGTGAGGAATAATGCCTTACGTGAGAAGCTATTCGGAAGGAAGGCTCACACTAAACAGACGATAAATACAATAGAAGAATATGCTCGCTTTTTATATCATCACTGCACAGATAAATCAGTTAATGGTTTTCAATCATCAATACGAATCTTAGCCAGAGCAGTACAAAGAACATATTTTAGTGGGAGTGTACATTCTGGTTTCGACCAATTAAGCAAACCGGATGAACTAGATGGTCAAGAATGGAGAGCCACAATTATCGGTGTCAGAAAGCAACTACTTTCAAAAGAAGTTCTTCTTGATTTCCGCAACACATGGTCACAATGGAAAGCAAACTTAAAACCGGTGCTAAACAATTTGACTACAGAAGCAACAGATATTTCATTCTTATATGGTCGAGCGGTGGACTTGGGAAAAATTCGTACAAGGACGGCTAAAGAAACTGTATTAGATACATTAGAAAACACTCCCAATATATCAATTCCATGCGATATAGAAACCATCCACAGCTGCAAAGGGATGAGTTTAGATTCCGTTTTATTTATGTCAGCATACAGACGGAACCATGATCAGGACAGCGGTTCACACTGGTGGGAATGGTTTGCTTCTGATAACAATCATATCAATGAAGGAAATCGTTTAGCATATGTTGCTTTCTCTCGTGCCCGCCGTCTCATCGTCCTAGGCATCCCTAATCCGCCGTCTTCTCCCCTAAATGAAGCAGAGTTGCAATTGCTTGCCCAAGCTGGCTTTAGAATTGAGAATATTATAGAATAGCTTTGTGTTTTCTAAAAAGTAGAAAAACTTTTTGTCGTGGGCTTGACATACTGGTGTCGTAAATCGTGGAAGCGAAGATTAGGAAGATCAAGCTGGTTTGCGATCTGCTTGAAGTTTTTGTACACTGTGCGCCGACTGAGCGGTCGGCCGAGTTCGTCGGTAAATACCAGTTCTTCGTCGTTGTGCCAAGCAGCACCGGCGCGCAGGCGCATTTCGTTCTGCGCTTTTCGCTGTGCCTACAATACCCGCATAACGGTAGGAGCAGGCGTGATAGTGCGCGACTTTCCGTTTTTGAGCGAAGTGAAGTAATACCCGAAGTCGCCCTTGGCCTGCCGCTGCTGCAGCTGGAGGTACAGAAAAATCGTGCCGCGCCGGAAGTCCACGCAGTCCCAAGTCAGTCCGAGGATCTCGCCCTGACGCATGCCGGTGAACAGGTCGACCAGATAGAGCGACGCAAAGCGATGTCCTTCAATCGCGCGTAGAAATGCGCTGACCTCCTCGTCCTCCAGCGGACGAATCGACTTTCGTTCACCGCGTGGACGGATACAGGCATCGGTGGGGTTGCTGCGGATCAGGCCAACGTTGACTGCCTGTTTGAGCGCGCGGTGAAATACACCGTGAATGTTGATTGCGGTTTTGGGGCATAATCCCTTGCCACCCTCCGCCTTGCTGCGCACCAGATTGTTAAGAAACGCCTGTACCATGACAGTGTTCAGTTCGGCCAAACGGACATAGCCGAAAGCTGGCTTCAAGTGGTTCTTGATGGTTACCTGATAGGAATATTTAGTATACGGCTTGACGTTCTCAGTGTACTCGTTCAGCCAGATATCCAGCCATTTGCCCACGCGGCATTTGGACGGCTCCAGATAACTGCCCTCGTCGATTTCAGATGTGATTTTGCGTAAACGCTCCCGCACCTCCTTTTGTGTTTTGCCATAGATGGATTTTTGGATTTGCTTTCCGGTACTCGGGTCGATACCTGCTGTGTAGCGGCCTTCCCAGCGCCCGTCAGGACGCTGGCGGATATTGCCGCCGCCAGAGGCACCGCGGGAATCCCGCGTACGCATTGTTACACGCTCCTCTCCTTGTGTTTGAAAACAGAAAACAGGTTACTGTTTCCTTCATTGTTTCAGCCACTCTTCAAAGTGTTCCAGCGAGATTTCGCCAGTCTGACAGGCATCACGGTGCTTTTTTGCCTCTTCCGTCCATGCATTGAATTCCTCTCGCGTCATCGTGCCGTAACGGATGCGGGCGTTGTGGGTCTTGTAGGCGCGGCTATAGGCGCGGGTGATCGGGTTGCCAAGCAGCTTTTTCTGATAGACACGCGATGCGCCGACCTCCCGACAGGTTTTGCCTTTTTCGTATTCACGGGAGCAGTATTCTGTCCGGTCGCCGTCTGTTGCTGCAAACAGTTTGCCGCACAGCCGGCATTCCTTGAAACGTACCGCACGGCGCAGATAGGTGGATTTGAGAAAAACGTATAGTTCCTGCACAGAACGGGGATAACAGACTTCTGCCAGTATCATCTCTTGCTGTGTGTTGTAAAGGTATTCCGGATCCGTATTTTCGGCCGGCGAAATCCAGCCGTTGTAGGCTGCACGCGTGCGGGCAGGAAGTAATTCCGCGCGGATGGAAGGCAACCGCATGGGTGTATGCCCCCAGATCTCCCAATACCGGCGGCAGATATCCACTGTTTCCGGGTTCAGACAATCGAACAGCAGCGTGTGCGCATCTGTCCTGACCTTGTCCAGCTCCTTGCGGAAATCGGTGACAATCGCAGGGTCGATATCGTAGAAGCTTTTGAGCAGCAGCGGCGCAAGCTGTATAACCAGCAGATAGAGGAACGGATTATTCACATGCTGAAAACGGAACAGTATTTCATTCCATTCCACCATATTTTCCTCTCCGACCTGCGCTCGCTTTTTCAGATATTCATAGGCTTCCTGTAAAAGAGGTTCATCAGTTTCTTTCCAGCTCTCCAGCAGTTGGATGATGCTTTCTCCATAAGAAAAGGTGTGCCGGTGCAGCATGTATTCTGCATTGTCGTAAAATTCAAAAACCTCCTGCTTTGCCGTAACAAATACGCGAAGATGGCACTCGGACGGAATGATCAGGTGCATAGGAAATCCTCCACCTCCATATAGAAATATTTATTTATAAAATAATTATACGCCTATTAAAAATGGATTTCAAGATGCTATTATGTTCTAATAGAATTATAGTTCTATAATAGACGGAACAATCTGATTTGTGAACTGGGAGGAGGGATGAAGATGAAACGGATCGCATATGAGGACTACCCCGATGTGCTGAATGCCGAACAGATCGCGATGCTGCTCGGCATTTCACGGTCGGGTGCGTACCAGCTTTTGAACCGCGCCGACTTTCCGACATTACATATCGGAAAACGAAAATTGGCGCCTAAAGACAAAGTTCTTGCATGGATCGATCGGCAGACAGGAGAGCAGGCTAAGTTGGAAACGCGAAAAAAACAGAACTTTTTTTCCGTAAAACCATGTGGTAAATCGCAAAACAGTGAGCGGTAATTTCACCCAAAAGCACACCTTTTCTTCCCAAAATCGAAAGTGCCGAAAAGGTTCGTTTTTGAGAAAAGCAACATTGGGCGGTAATTGCAAAAAGGCGTTGAAATACAATGAAACGACTGCCAAACACGAATTATAATCCCGAAAATTACACCGTTCTACCACGCTGCAATTCCTCATTACCCGGTTGTTTGCCGCATGGGTATGGGCGGTAATGATTTTCGCGTTTTCGAACCCAAAGAAGCAGAGCGGAGGAGATATCAATGCTCGATCGAACAGGGGCGGCATTCTGCGCCGCCCGCGAGGCATATGCAGAGACCCGCGAAAAATATTTCCTGTGCAGCAGGAAATATTTTTCGCGGGCGGATGTGAGAACAGCTATGACCGCCGATCGACCAGAGCAGGCGGGTGGCGATTTGCCGGACGGCTACGAACTGACCGTACAGAAAGATGGCTCGGTGACGATCCGGCTGCCGCTGCGCCTGTCCAAACGAAGCAGCAGCACCGAGTTCGTGTGCGAGCCGCTGAATCGGCTGCTGGATCGCCGGGCATCCGCCCTGCCGCGGTTCCGGGCGTGTACGGTTGTGTTTTACCATTGCTATGCCGCCTCGCATCAGCTCGCCGATGTGCGGGATCATGATAATCTGGAAACGCGCGCGGTTCTGAACGTCATTGAGCGGTATCTGCTGACCAGCGACAGCGGCATCTACTGTTCCAACGTCCAGACGAGCTGCTGGGGTGACAGAGATCAAACCGTGATTTGTATCCGGCCTGGAAAAATACCGGTTTTAGACCTGGGAGCGGGATACGATGCGGATATGTAGGAACAGCGCCGCATGGCTGCTGCTGCAAGTCAGTGTGGTCTGCGGGCAGCTGCCGTATCATGCGCTCAAATTGCTGGGCAGCAACTATGCGCGCACACAGGATGCGTTTCAGAAGCTGTGCCGCGCGGGGTATCTGGAAGTTGCCAAGGCGCCAGGACACAAAAGCTTTTTCGTCACAGACGCCGGATTTGAAGCCTATTGCCGCGTGCGGCAAAAAGACCGGAGAAAGTCGAACGCGTTCTTCTGGGACAAGCCGACGGGTACGCACAGCATCGAAAAGGCGGTGCGGCTCAGCCGCATCAACGAGGCGTGGCTGTTCTTCGTCCTGCTTTGCGGGCGCAAGTACCAGACGTCCTTGCAGATCAAGCGCGAACAGGAGCGGAAAGCTGTCCGCAGTACCGACAGCCTGAAATATTCTCGGTTTGTCGGCTGCATCTATGACGAGCAGCGGTTCATTCATCCGGTGTACCACTTCGGAAACGGCAACCAGCGGCTCAATCCCAACGGCGAGAAAAACGCCGCCGTGCGGCTGGCCGGAGCGATGATGTCGTTTGAAAAAGTGATCCTCGTCGAAACGCCAGAAGCGATCGCGGACATTCTGGAATACTCGCTCTGGGCGCTCAAGAAAGACCCCCGCGCGCTCCGGCACATGAGGCTGAACTTCCATATCACATGGGAGGACAACGCAATCCTGCTGCCGCTGGGTGGGTCGGCACAAGCCTTCGTGCAGCGCTTTGACCGGAAGGGCTGGCGCGTCACCATTGCGCAGATGGAAGAGCAGGAGAAGGCCAAGTCAGGCGTTACCATCTCCTTGCTTCAGGGGCAATGGATGGAGCTGCTGGAGTATCTGGCACGAGAGCCTGATCCGGAATATCCGGTGCGTATCATCGCATGGGATTTTCAGCAGCCGGTGCCGCGCGTGCTGCGGCAGCGGGGCACGCTGTCGAAAAAAGTATGGGTTGGGGGGTGTCGGTCAAGGGCAGAATAACAGGAAAGCGGCATAGAAAATCCATGCCGCTTTCCTGTTAAATTGGGTCTCGACGATCGCTGATCCCCAGAATGTAATCCGTAGTAGTTTTATAAAACCCAGCCAGCTTAATCAAAACCTGCGTAGGAATATCATTTTCTCCGGTCTCGTACTTAGAATATCCGGTTTGTGACATCCCCAGAAACTTGGCAACCTGGGTCTGATTCAAGTCGGCATCTTCTCGCAAGTCTCGCAATCTGTTCATGGCATTCACCTCAAGGTGAGTATGCCATAACCTGAAATAGGTTATTTGCTTTTAACCTGTTTTAGGTTATTGTGTGTTTTGAGGTGATAGTATGCCGGATTATAAACAAATGTATCTGACGCTGTTTCGCGCAACCGAGCAGGCAATCAACACGCTGATCGAAGCGCAGCGGGCGTGCGAGGAGCTGTATATCAGCGAGCCGGAGACGGAGCTGCAGGTGATACCACTGCCGGATCGCGCGGAGAACGAAAAAGAATAATTTTCCAACAGCATGACGTGATTAGGACTTGATTTTTATGTGTACATGGCAGAGCGCTCTTACGGGGCACTCTGCCTTTTTGTGTCGGTGGTTCTGATGGGCAGATGCAATGCTTTCTTGCTTTGAATAACAGATTTTGCTATACTTAAATTAGATTTTTGTCGCTTGAAGTGACGCAAAACATTTATTTCTATCAACAAGCTATGAAAGCAATTGATGGAGAAAAACGAACAAAACTGTCGCCGTACTGACTTCGGTGACATGATAGAATACATCCCGGAGGAAAATCATGATTAACATTCGCAAACTGGAAGCTGAATTGTGGGAATCTGCCGACTTGCTGCGTGCAGGCTCTAAGTTGACCTCAAACCAATATTGCATGCCTGTTTTGGGTCTGATCTTTCTGCGCTATGCCTACAGTCGCTTCAAGTTGGTGGAGGCGGAGATATTGAAAGACCGACCGGTGCGTGGCGGGCGGGTGCTGCCTGTGGAGGCCAGCGACTTTGCCTCTCGCAGCGCCCTGTTTCTCCCTCGTGAGGCCCAGTATGCCTATCTGGTGGAATTGCCGGAAAACATCCCTGCCGCAGGACTGACCAACTGGCGGGGCGAGGTCATGAACAGTCTGGGCGAAGTGGTGAACAACGCCATGGAGCTGGTCGAGCAGCAGAGCGAGCAGCTCTTCGGTGTGCTGCCCAAGGATTATACCATGTTTTCCGATGAACTGCTGGCAGAGTTGCTGCGTATCTTCAATAACAGTGCCTTGGATGATGTGGGCGGCGACATTGTGGGCCGAATTTACGAGTACTTCCTCAATAAATTTGCCAAAAACATTGCGCAGGATGACGGTGTGTTTTTTACTCCCAAGTCTCTGGTCAAGATGATCGTCAATGTGCTCGAACCGACGCAGGGCGTTCTGCTGGACCCGGCCTGCGGCAGCGGCGGTATGTTCGTGCAGACTGGTGACTTCGTGGAGCACGCCGGGATGCAGGCCAATAACACCATGACCTTTTACGGGCAGGAAAAGGTCGAGTACAACGCCCAGCTGTGCCTAATGAATCTGGCGGTACATGGGCTGACGGGTGTGGTCAAATCCGGCGATGAGGCCAACACCTTCTATCACGATGCCCACAATCTGGCGGGCTGCTGCGATTATGTGATGGCGAATCCACCTTTTAATGTGGATAAGGTGAAGTCGGAATCCGCCCAGAGTGCCGGACGGCTGCCCTTCGGCATTCCCTCTGTCAATAAAAATAAGGAATTTGGCAACGCCAATTACCTGTGGATTTCCTATTTTTACGCCTATCTGAACGAGCGCGGCAGGGCGGGCTTTGTCATGGCATCTTCCGCCACCGACAGTCAAGGCAAGGACAAGGACATCCGGGAGCAGCTGGTGCAGACCGGTCATGTGGATGTGATGGTCAGCGTGGGCAACAATTTCTTTTACACCAAGAGCCTGCCCTGCTCCCTGTGGTTCTTTGACAAGGGCAAGAAGGAAGAACTGCGGGACAAGGTGCTGTTCATCGACGCGCGGAACTATTACACCGTGGTAGACCGCACGCTGAACGAATGGAACGAGTGGCAGATTCGTAACCTGACCGCCATTGTGTGGCTGTATCGGGGAGAAGTGGACAAATACCGCGTGCTGGTGGAGGAATACGCCGAAACGCTGGGCAATCGGGATTTTCCCGCCGTGCTGGAAAAGCTGGAAGGACAGAAAGCACAGCTTACCGCCGAGGGCAAGGAAGCCGCCGCCGCGGCTTCACGGAAAGAGAAAAAAGCGGTGGAAGCCGACTATGCCCAAAGAATCGCGGCAGTGGAAGACTGCATCCTGATTGCGAAAGAGGCCGTCTGGCTGACGGAGAAATTCGGGGAGGGCACATATGCCGACATTTCCGGCTTGTGCAAGGTGGCGCCGCTGGAGGAGATCGAAGCAAAGGGCTATTCGCTCACGCCCGGCGCGTATGTTGGCGTAGCGCCCGCCGAGGACGACGGCGTGGATTTTCACGAGCGCATGACCGAGATTCACAAGGAACTGCTTTCCTTGCAGGAGGAATCCAACCGCCTGATGGAGACCATCTCGAAGAACTGGGAGGAGATGGGGCTGTGAGTTATCCGTATGCAAAACTGAAAAATATCAGTATAATCAAAACAGGAAAGTTGGATTCAAATGCGGCTGTAGTAAACGGGGAATATCCATTTTTTACATGCGATCCTAACACATTGGCTATTAACGAATGGGCTTATGACACAGAAGCGGTTTTACTTGCTGGAAATAATGCAAGCGGAAACTATACAGCAAAGTATTATAGTGGGAAATTTAACGCTTATCAAAGAACCTATATTATTGAAACTTCAGATAAAGATATTCTGGATATTCGTTTTCTAGCATCGGCACTGAATCAACAACTGCAACTTCTAAAGACTATTTCCTCTGGATCAACAACAAAATTTCTGACCATTAGAATGCTCCATGATTTGGATATTCCTCTACCTAATATTGGAATTCAACGCCGGATTGCCGATACTCTCTCCGCCTATGATGACCTTATCGAGAACAACCGAAAGCAGATCAAGCTGCTGGAAGAAGCGGCGCAGCGGCTGTACAAAGAGTGGTTTGTAGACCTGTGCTTCCCCAGCCATGAGCACACCAAAATCGTGGATGGTGTGCCGGAGGGGTGGGGAATTTATCGTTTTTCTGACAAAGTGGATATTATGAGCGGCGGAACGCCTAAAACGGATAATTCAAACTATTATAATGGAACAATTCCTTTTTATACCCCAAAAGATAGTGATGGTGCATTCTTTGCGTTTAATACTATTACCAATATTACCGAAGATGGGCTAAATAATTGCAATAGCCGCCTTTATCCTAAAAATACAGTAATTGTTACAGCCAGAGGTACTGTTGGAAAAACCACATTGCTTGGTGTTCCCATGGCCATGAATCAGTCTTGTTACGCACTAAAGTCTGATGAAATTGCTGCTCCATACTATTTGTTTTTCGCACTTAATAAAGAGATCGCTTCCCTAAAAGCGATATCCAACGGTGGGGTATTCAATACCATTATTGTAAAAACCTTTGATAGCATCCATATTGCAATTCCTTCAAATGATCTAATAGCAACATTTGAAACTTTAGTGACGCCAATTATGGAGCAGATACAAGTGAAAACAAAAGAAAACTTCACTCTATCAGAAGTCCGTGACCGCTTGCTGCCCAAGCTGATGAGCGGAGAAGTGGAGGTGTAGTAGATGCCATCTTTCTCGGAAAGATATAATCTCAATCCAAACAAACAAATACAACTTGAAGATGTTGATTTACCTTTACTGAATCGGCTATGGAATATCTTTTATGAGCGAGAATATGAGACCGAAATATTTAGCTTGGGAGGGGTAGTTGGAGCTACTGAATACCTGTTAGACTCTTTTGGGCTTATCTACGAATACCCACAGTCCTCCTTTGACAGAAACAGCAATATTGAAAAGCTTAGAAACTTTTTAATAGACGCGGAGTGGTACTTGATTTATGATTTTGTCGAGAGATATGTGAGTTCCTTTCAAAAAAATGAGGAACAGAACAAATTAGAGAAAGAAATAAATCAAGTCTTGGAAGACGAAAAGTCCGGATATCGCATGTTAGATGGGCTCATAACTCCGATAACAAATAAAAGTGAATTGGATTCTTTGAAAGAGTCTATATC